>NZ_KV817300.1:186219-198006 GCF_001814605.1 Corynebacterium sp. HMSC074C01
GCCTCGGCACCCTCACACTCATCGAAACCTACACCGCGAAGGTCAAGAAAACCCTCGATGCGTGGAACCTCAGAGCAAAACTCGCCGCCACCCCCGCACACCGCATCCCCACCGTCGCCGCCACGCGCCTGAAAGAACTGCGCTCCAAGCGCACAGCCAAACCAGGTGTGCGCATCACCTACCGGAAACAAGGCCCCAACACGCTTTCCATCACCGACGACGCCACCACGATTGCCAACATGCGCGGCGTACTCGAATCCACCAACAACACCGACCTCCTAAAGGCCGCCAACGACATCTTCTTCAACAAAGAAACAAGCGGTTCCAAGCCTGCGGTGCGCACCCAAGTCATCATCACCCTCAACGAGCTAGACCAGATCATCAACGGCGACGGGGACGAAATAGAGCTCAACCTGACTAATGGTGGGCGCATGACCGGGGTAGAATTCCTCACCCACAAGTTTGCCGAAATCGGCTACGCCACCATCGTCCACCCCCTCGACGGGCCCATCAACACCTGGCGCCTATCACGTGGAGCAAACCTCAACCAACGCCTTACCCTCCACGCCGAATCCCACACGTGTTCCAGGCCCGGGTGCAATAAGCCAGCAGACTACTGCCACGTCCATCATTTGGTGCCCTGGCAGGCAGGTGGCTACACCAACATCAACAACCTGACCTTCCTGTGTGCTTATCACAACGGTATCAATGATGATGACCCTTTAAGGCCTACCGGGCATGGCTACATGTACCGACTAAACACCGGCGTTAGCTTCATTCCACCCTGGGGTGCCCCAATCACGGCAATGCCGGAATACCAAGAAGCACTAGCCAGACTCAACGCCGAACGGGAAACAGTCACAAAGACCCAGGCCACAGCACCAGCCCAAAACCCAGACACAACGCCACAACAACCACCAGACCCACCACCCGACAGCAGCTAACACCCGCAGCCACCAGACACCGCGATGAGAGAAAGGAAAGGGCTCACCACCAGTACTAACACCACCCCGATGGAAGCACCCGCTAACCACAGCAAGGTACACGGGCACATCGGCGAGCCATATGCGAGCGCTACCCGTCAACCAAATCCGGGCTGACGGGGGAATCGGCGATCTCAGGTCCCGCCGCACGTACTGCCGGACGTAGCAGGGGCAGAGACAACAGGCCTCCTTAAGCCCCTAAAGGGCGAAGCCAGGATTGCGGGGATTTAGGCGATCTCAAGCTCCTCTGCACGTGCCGCCGAAAGCAGCAGGAGCAACGGGGGTTTCTAAGCCCTTAAAGGGCAACCCGCTAACTACTGCCAGCCACCGAGCGGAGCTCGGCGCATCAGGACTGATTAATGGGGTGGCGAGGAAGGAGGGCTCCAAGGCTCAGACTCGGCGAGGATGAGCTCCTTGATGACTCCAAACGAGTGCAGGGTGCCGCGCGAAAGATGGATGCGGAGAGGCTTTCCGATTTCGCCTTCTTCGATGCAATGCCAGGAGAAATCAGTGCGGATGAGCTCACGGTTCTTGCGCTCGACGATATGCAAGCCATGGTCGAGGAGGATTGTCTCCGTATCGGTTCGGATGAACCACACGCGGTCCCCCACGCTGCGGCGCTTCAAGCCAGTCAAACTGCGACTGTCCTCGCGCAGGCGGGAAACAGACTCGATGACGCCGAAGCGATGCTCGAAACCTTCCGTGTCTGCGAGGACAAGCGGGCGGCCTGGGCCCACCGGACGGAGCGCTGAGACCTGCCACGCCACAGGTTGCCCGCGCTGTCCTTCCTTGGACACCGATCGCACTACAGCCATGCAACCGGGGCGTGAAATCTGAGCTTCAGAGAACTCGGTGAGGGCCTTGGCAACTGGGACCGCCGAAAGAGCGCTAGGCGTCAAGGTGACGCGGTGGGAAGGGGTGATGACGAGCCAGAGACCTTCGGTGATGAGGTGATCGTCGAGAGGCACGAGCGGCGGGTGGACGGCTGCCATGGACAATAGGCGGGCGGTGAGTTCGTCGTCAGGCACGCTCCAGCCATAGCCTTCAGCCGCCAACATTCCGAACAGGGTTCCCAAGGGAAGATCCGGTTGGCCTTCCCACGCGGCGCGTAATGCGGCGAGGGTGCGGTCAATACGGGTTGGGTCAAACATGACACCCAAGCCTAGTAGGTCCGCGATCACCAAAGCCGCCCAACCCCATCAGGGATTGAGCGGCTTGCAGACCTGCTAATCAGGAAGGGCCTTAGGCCCTAGCGAGAATTAGTCGAGGATCTTGGTAACGCGGCCAGCGCCGACGGTACGGGAGCCCTCGCGGATAGCGAAGCGCAGGCCCTCGTCCATAGCGACCGGCTGGATGAGCTCTACGGACATCTCAACGTTGTCGCCCGGCATAACCATCTCGGTGCCCTCAGGCAGCTTGATGACGCCGGTAACGTCGGTGGTGCGGAAGTAGAACTGCGGACGGTAGTTGTCCATGAACGGGGTGTGGCGGCCACCCTCTTCCTTCTTCAGGACGTAGACGGAACCCTCGAACTTGGTGTGCGGGGTGTAAGCGCCCGGCTTGATGCAAACCTGGCCACGCTCAACCTCTTCACGCTTGGTACCACGCAGAAGCAGACCACAGTTGTCGCCAGCCTCGGTGTAGTCCATCATCTTGCGGAACATCTCGATACCGGTAACGGTGGTGGACATGGACTTGTCCTTGATACCGATGATCTCGATGTCCTCGTTGACGTTCAGGGAGCCACGCTCAACACGG
Source organism: Corynebacterium sp. HMSC074C01 (assembly GCF_001814605.1). Lineage (NCBI taxonomy): Bacteria > Bacillati > Actinomycetota > Actinomycetes > Mycobacteriales > Corynebacteriaceae > Corynebacterium > Corynebacterium sp. HMSC074C01. Next base: position 188,961 of record NZ_KV817300.1, read on the forward strand.
CCGGTAACAACGGTACCGCGGCCGGTAATGGTGAAGATGTCCTCGATCGGCATCAGGAACGGCTTGTCCAGCTCACGCTCCGGATCCGGGATGGAGTCATCGCAAGCCTGCATCAGGTCGATGACAGACTGTACCCACTTCTCGTCGCCCTCAAGAGCCTTCAGAGCGGAGATGTGAACGATCGGAGCTTCCTCGTCGTAGTCCTGCTCGGCGAGCAGCTCGCGGATCTCCATCTCGACGAGTTCGATGATTTCCTCATCGTCAACCATGTCGCACTTGTTCAGTGCAACGAGGATGTACGGAACGCCAACCTGGCGAGCCAGCAGAACGTGCTCGCGGGTCTGCGGCATCGGGCCATCGGTTGCAGCAACAACCAGGATAGCGCCGTCCATCTGAGCAGCGCCGGTAATCATGTTCTTGATGTAGTCGGCGTGGCCCGGGGCGTCCACGTGTGCGTAGTGGCGCTTCGGGGTGGAGTACTCAACGTGGGAGATGTTGATGGTAATACCGCGCTCCTTCTCCTCAGGAGCCTTATCGATCATGTCGAAGGCGAAAGCGGTGTTCTCCTCCGGGTAAGCGTCAGCCAGAACCTTGGTGATCGCTGCGGTGGTGGTGGTCTTGCCGTGGTCGACGTGTCCGATGGTGCCGATGTTCACATGCGGCTTCGTACGCTCGAACTTCTCCTTTGCCACTGTTTGTCCTCCTGGACTCTATGGCGGCTACGTATTTCGCAGCCACGTGGTTTGTATTGCCATTGGCACTTCGGGCCGAAGCCCATAAGCGCTAATGACGCTTTCTTACGTGCCAGTTACACGATCCTAGATTTATGCCGCAGTTTTTTCAAACTGCCCAAATAGGAGGTAACCCCGCCCAACACGTGCGGACGTTGACCCTCGACAAGAATCAATTTAAAGGATCCTGGGAGGGTAACGGCCGGCTCAACGCGCAAAATGTTTACGCATTCAGCGGACCGCTACCTCCCCAGCGCTGGGAGTTGGTGTCTACTGGCGAAGACTACCAGCCCCCACAGGGAGGGGAATCGATCGGTTCCCCTTTAGCCCTTAGGCCTTGGAGCCGGTGCGCTCCTCGATGATCTCCTGTGCCACGGAGGACGGAACCTCAGCGTAGGAATCGAAGACCATGGTGAAGTTTGCACGGCCAGCGGTGGAGGAACGCAGGTCACCGATGTAGCCGAACATCTCGGACAGCGGAACCTTAGCCTTGACCACCTTAGCGCCGGAGCGGTCTTCCATCGCGAAGACCTGGCCACGGCGGGAGGAGATGTCACCGTTGACGGTACCCATGTACTCCTCCGGGGTCACGACCTCAACGGCCATGATCGGCTCAAGCAGAACCGGCTTTGCCTTGGCAACGGCCTCCTTGAGGACCTGGGAGCCAGCGAGCTTGAAGGCCATCTCAGAGGAGTCAACGTCGTGGTAAGCGCCGTCCTCGAGGGTGGCCTTGATGTTCACCAGCGGGAAGCCAGCGACGAAGCCGTACTGCATAGCGTCCTGAATACCAGCGTCGACGGACGGGATGTACTCCTTCGGAACGCGGCCACCGGTGACGGCGTTCTCGAACTTGTAGGTTGCGGACTCGCCCTCTTCCAGCTCCTCCGGATCCGGGTTGTAAGGCTCGATGGTAACGATGACCTTTGCGAACTGGCCGGAACCACCGGTCTGCTTCTTGTGGGTGTAGTCGAGGGACTCGACCTTCTTGCGGATGGTCTCGCGGTAAGCAACCTGCGGGTTACCGATGTTTGCCTCAACCTTGAACTCGCGCTTCATGCGGTCAACCAGAACGTCGAGGTGCAGCTCGCCCATACCGCCGATAACGGTCTGGCCGGATTCCTCATCGAGGTGAACGGTGAAGGTCGGGTCCTCTTCAGCCAGCTTCTGGATAGCGGTACCCAGCTTCTCCTGGTCAGCCTTGGTCTTCGGCTCAATAGCAACCTGGATAACCGGATCCGGGAAGTCCATGGACTCGAGGATAATCGGGTTGTCCGGGTTACACAGGGTGTCACCGGTGGTGGTTTCCTTCAGACCGATGAACGCGTAGATGTTACCGGCGTCGGCGTGCTCGACCGGGTTCTCCTTGTTCGCGTGCATCTGGAAGAGCTTGCCCACGCGCTCCTTCTTGTTCTTGGTGGAGTTGAGCATCTGCTCGCCCGGGATAGCCTGGCCGGAGTAGACGCGCACGTAGGTGAGCTTGCCGAAGAACGGGTGCACGGCAATCTTGAAGGCCAGTGCGGAGAACGGCTCGGAAACGGAAGGCTTACGGGTCAGGGTCTCCTCACCGTCGAGGGAGGTGCCGTTGACCTCGCCGATGTCCAGCGGGTTCGGGAGGTAGTCAACAATAGCGTCGAGCAGCGGCTGGACACCCTTGTTGCGGTAAGCGGTACCGCAGAGGACCGGGTAGATCTCGGAGTTCACGGTCATCTTGCGGATAGCGCCCTTGATTTCCTCAATGGTCAGCTCTTCGCCACCGAAGTACTTCTCCATGAGCTCTTCGTCGGACTCAGCGACGGCCTCGAGCAGCTTCTCGCGGTACTCTTCAGCCTTCTCCTGCAGCTCGGCCGGGATCTCCTCGATAGTGGCTTCGGTTCCGGTTTCTACCTTGCCGCGCCAGGTCAGCGCTTGCATGTTGATCAGGTCGACGACGCCGTCGAAGTCATCCTCAGCACCGATCGGCAGCTGCATGACCAACGGCTTAGCGCCGAGGCGATCAATGATGGTCTGAACGGTGAAGTAGAAGTCCGCGCCCATCTTGTCCATCTTGTTGACGAAGCAGATACGAGGGACGTCGTACTTAGCAGCCTGGCGCCACACCTGCTCGGACTGCGGCTCCACACCTTCCTTGCCGTCGAAGACAGCAACAGCGCCGTCGAGAACACGCAGGGAGCGCTCAACCTCAACGGTGAAGTCCACGTGACCCGGGGTGTCAATGATGTTGATCTGGTTGTTGTTCCAGAAACAGGTCACAGCAGCGGACGTAATGGTGATGCCGCGCTCCTTCTCCTGCTCCATCCAGTCAGTGGTAGCGCCACCATCGTGGGTCTCGCCGACCTTACGGTTAATACCGGTGTAGAAGAGAATGCGCTCGGTGGTAGTGGTCTTACCCGCATCGATGTGCGCCATGATGCCGATGTTGCGGACCTTATTCAGATCCTTAAGCACTTCTTGTGCCACAGTTAATACCCCAACTTAATTGTCGTCGACGCCCGAGTCAGCTAACCGCCAACCACGTTACAAGGACGTCTTCATGGATAGGTCTTGGTCTATTTTGCCACGTCTGGGCCTATACGTCAGCGTGAGGCGTGAAGCTCACGCCATAAAAAATGGCTCGAACAACGCTATTCAAGTTTAGGTTCCGCACTAGCTAGCGTGCGACGCTCCGCCAAAGGGAGCGAGAACACGCATTGTCAGCGCAGGTAAACGATGATATCGCTGTTCGAGCCATGATGCCATGTGGCGGGTTATACCGGTGGGATTACCAGCGGTAGTGAGCGAAGGCGCGGTTGGCCTCAGCCATCTTGTGAGTATCCTCACGACGCTTGACGGAAGCGCCCAGGCCGTTGGATGCATCGAGGATCTCGTTGGCGAGACGCTCGATCATGGTGTTCTCACGACGCTGACGGGTGAAGGTCACCAGCCAACGCAGAGCCAGGGTGTTGGAACGAGCTGGCTTGACCTCAACCGGGACCTGGTAGGTAGCGCCACCCACGCGGCGGGAGCGAACCTCGAGGTCCGGGCGGATGTTGCCCAGAGCCTTCTCCAGGGTGCCAACCGGGTCGGTGCCGGTCTTCTCGCGGCAGACCTCGAGAGCGCCGTAGACGATACGCTCAGCGGTGGACTTCTTGCCGTCACGCAGGATCTTGTTCACGAGCATGGTGACCTGCTCGGAGTTGTAAACCGGGTCCTTAACTACAGGACGCTTCGGTGCAGCATTCTTACGCATTGTTGATTACTGTCCCTTCTTTGCGCCGTAGCGGGAACGAGCCTGCTTACGGTCCTTCACGCCCTGGGTATCCAGTGCGCCGCGGATAATCTTGTAGCGAACACCCGGGAGGTCCTTCACACGACCACCGCGGACGAGCACCATGGAGTGCTCCTGCAGGTTGTGGCCCTCGCCCGGAATGTAGGCGGAAACCTCGATACCGGAGGTCAGGCGCACACGGGCAACCTTACGCAGAGCCGAGTTCGGCTTCTTCGGGGTGGTGGTGTACACGCGGGTGCACACGCCACGGCGCTGCGGGGAGCCCTTCAGGGCGGCCGTAGCAACCTTGGCCTTCTTGTCGTGGCGGCCCTTGCGGACCAGCTGCTGAATAGTTGGCATAAATCTAGTCTTTCTCTATGACTTCGGCTTGAACTGACCGTTTCCACTCGCCCAAACATGCAAAAATAGGGGCTCTTCTCCGGGGCCCTTCCGCATGTCCAGAACTTCTCTCAGCCACAGGGTGGCTGAGATACCGATCAGACTTTTCATCTCCTATAAAGATGAAACCTTGGACAGACTACCATTAGCCCGCTGATCTGCCCAAATCCGAGTTTCGTCCGCTTGGCTTGGCACTCGAACCGCAGTATGAACTAGCGCCACTCCCAGCTCAGGTCCGCCTCCACGGCGCGTTCGGCGAAGTGCTTTTGTTCCTGCTTCTCCCAGGTTTCAAACCACTCTTCATAACCGGGGTCGCGCTCAAGGGCGCGCTCGCGGCGCTTCTCGCGTGGGCCGTCGATTCGCACGGTCACCACGGAGCCACGCTCCTTGGCGGCGGCCACGGTGGCCTCGGTGACAGAACCCACGCCCTCGACGATCAAATCATCGCGTTCATCCAGGCTGGCCCAGTCCTTCGGGGCGTTGGCTTCCCAATCCCAGCGCCAATAGCCCGGGTTATTCTCCCGCAGCACTTGCTCTGAAACCATCTCTGAGCCTTCTTTGAGCCCATGCCAGCCGGGGTAGAACTCGTCGAGGTGGACTACTCGCCACCCCGTGCGCTCCGCTAGGGCCACGGAGGTCCAGGTTTTGCCGGCGCCGGAGGGGCCGTCGATAAGCACGGTGACTGGGCGCATCGGGCGCTTGCGCGCTGCCGCGAGCGACACCACATCATTCAAGAGCCTGTCCATCTCGGTGGCGTTGGTATCGGCAGTTCCCTTACCGCCTTCCCGTTGGTCCGTGCGGTCCGTGTCCTGCATGTTTTCTTTCACCACTTCTGGGTATGTCTAGCGTGCAGCTTTAAGAGAGAGTCATCCTAGAGTCCGAAGAATCTCCAGGACCCACTGAGAACCGAAACTACCACCGGAAGCGCCGCAAGGCCGGTTCCCACCACCATCACCAGCCAGTCCCGGCCGGCTAATTGGGAGGGCCGCGCCCACGTGCGCTGGCCGCCGCCCGGCGGGGTGCGACCAAATCCGCGCGCTTCCATCGCCGTGGCGAGCTTCCCGCCGCGGCGCAGGGCCAGCACCAACAATCCGAAGGACATAGTGATGAGGTGCTTGATGCGGCCTTCGTCGGTAAGCCCACGCGCACGCCGCGCCATGGCCAGGTACTGCCAGTCTGATTTGAACAGCGTCATCATGCGCACCCCGGCCACCGCCCCGATGACAAACCGGGAGGGCAGCTTGAGGATTTGAGAGAGGGCGTCGCCAAGCTCTGTCGGGTCAATATCTCGCGCCAGCACCACCATCGGCAGCGCCACTGCCAGCACACGCACCGTAATGGCGATGGCCAGCTCCAGTGAGTTATCCGTGACCGTAATCAGCCACCAGCTGAAGTACTCCCGCCCGCCGGGCGCACCGTAGAGCAGCATCGAAATACCGGACAATGGCGCAATAAGAAACAGGAACCACCCAGCCTTAAACAGCCGCGGCCAGGACACCCCGCACAGCGGCGCAAAGAGCAGAGTCATCCCCAACGACACCACCGCGGAGACCCAATCCACTGAGAGCAACAAGGGTGTCACCCACACGAACATCAAAAAGATGCGCGTCAGCGGATTTACCCCACGCAGCAATCCAGCGTTGCCCAAACGACCAGCACCCTTCACACTCACCGAAGATGTATTAGCCACGACTCACCTCCACTCGGTGGTCACCCAACGCGGAAATGAACAAGGGGTCGTGGGTCACCGAGGCAATCGTCGTCCCCTCATCCGCCATGCGCCGCAACAACCACACCAGCTCGGTGAAGGTGTGGGGGTCTTGGCCGAAGGTGGGTTCATCAAGAAGCAGCACCTCCGGTGCAGTGACCAACGCCGTGGCCACGGACAGTCTGCGCTTCTCCCCTCCGGAGAGCGTAAACGGATTAGCGTTCAGCACATGCCCCAGACGCAAGGCCTCCACGAGCTCCACAATGCGCTTCTCTGGCACCTCGCGGTGCATCACCCGGGGTGCCACGCGCAGCTCCTCCGCCACCGTGCGGGCGACGAACTGGTGCTCGGGGTTCTGGAAGACGAACCCAATGCGGTCCGCCAACTCCCGGGACTTCCACGTCAGCGGCGAGCCCTTCAGCCCCCGCCGCACGTACTCCGCCACGCCAATCTCCCCTGAGACTGCCGGAAGCAACCCCGCCACCGTCATCAGCCACGTAGTCTTGCCCGCACCATTCGGCCCAGTAATCACCGTAGACATCCCCCGCGGTAGCGCATAGCTGCGCGGCGGCCCAAAACGGGTGACCAAGTCCGTACTCCACAGCGCCGCCGCCTCCGCTACTACCCCAGCGCTGCTTGACGACGCCTCATCAATCCCCCGCGCCTGCGGCAAACCGCTAATAGAACGCGAAGCCACGACAGTCTCCAGTGGACCATCAGCGACAATGCGCCCATCCTTCAGCTCAACCGCTCGGTCGAGCACACCCTTCCACGCCGAGTGCTGATGTTCCACCACGATGAGCGTGGCACCTGTGCGCTCCACCATGGTGGATACCGCCTCGATGACCTCACGTGCACCTTCGGGGTCGAGGTTCGCCGTGGGCTCGTCCAGCAACACCATTCCCGCACCCATCGCGATGACACCGGCCAACGCCAGACGCTGCTTCTGCCCACCGGAGAGCTGCTCAGTGGGAAATGACAAGTCCACCGATGGCCCCACCATCGATAGCGCCGCCGACACCCGCCGCCAAATCTCCGAGCGCGGGTAGGCCAAGTTCTCACAGCCAAAGGCCACATCATCCCCCACTCGCGCGGCAATCACCTGTGAGTCCGGGTCCTGCAACACCAGCCCCACCGGAATCGTGTGCCCCGGTGGCTCGACGTGACCGGAGGAATCCTCAAGAAGAATCTCACCTTCGCGGGTGCCTTCATCATCCCCACCAAGCACTCCCGCTATGGCCGCCAGCAGCGTGGACTTTCCGGAACCGGAATCGCCGCACAGCAGCACCTTCTCCCCCGGCGATACAACCAAGTCAATATCCGCCAGCGCCGGCGCACGCCTCCCCGCATGCGTCCAGCCATAGCCACGAGCCACAAGCTTCGTAGCCCCAGCACTACCCACATCAGCCATCAGAACCAGCCATCACAGTCAGCAACGTCAACCAACATCAGTCAACGATCGACGAACAACAAACAACGCGAAACAATTAAGAACAGCGCAAAACAAGTAACAAGCGACAAGCAACGCTTGTCTAAGCGTTGTGCTGTTCGCGGCCAACCGCAAAGCGATCCAGCGCACCAGTCTTCGCAAGAGCCTTAACTACGAAATAGCCCACGACACCCGCCAGAATGGCTCCGGAGATACTCAGCGTCACCAGGTAGATGATGTTGAACTGCAGAGTCTTACCCAGGTTTCCGGAGGTAAACAGCTCCAGTACAAACGCACCCCAGCCCGCGGCCATGCCGCCGAGCATCGCAATGCCCAGACCAAAGCGGCGGTAGAGGAAGATTGCCAGGACAATCTCCACGCCAATGCCCTGCGCAATACCGGAGTACAACGTACTAATCCCCCACTGGGACCCAAGCACCGCCGACACAATCGCCGCCAACAGCTCTACGTAGAGTGCTGCACCCGGCTTGCGGATAATCAGGCCGCCAACAACACCACCCAGCAGCCAAATACCAGTGGCAATACCGCCCAAGCCCGGCGTGAGCGCATCCATGGCCTGGAACCATGCGTAGCCCACCGTGTTCCACGCCAGGAACACAATTCCACACGCCACACCCAGCACGGAAGCCACCACGATGTCGACGACACGCCAGTTCAAACTGCGCGGTGCAGCGCCGTTCACAGGTGCGCCGCTATTAACAAATCCACCATGAGATACAGAGTTCATGATTCCTCCCTTTCGCCGGCATTATCCGGATCAGGTTCGACGGTTCGCCGCTATGACGCGGCATCTCAGCCTCCTCAGCCATTCCATGCAAACCCATTAAGACAAAAGAAACGGAATCGGGCTAAGCACAATCAAGGAAGGCAAGGAAGCACCCGTGACGATGTGTAATTAGAAGCCGCCAGCACCAAAAGAGCACCAGCTAAGCACGCTCAAAAAGCACTGTCAGCTTAGCAAGACGTACCTCGCCAGAACACATCTACCTCTGCTTCAAACAAAGGAGAACGACCACTGGGAGGCACGGCTCAGGAGAAAAACGAAAGTACCCCGTCGCGTCCTCTGACCTACGCGACGGGGTACGTGCACACTGGCTTCAAAAAGCCAGTGGCCATGAGCCTCTACACCAGTAGCTTAAGGAAAGGAAAAGCTTCGGTAGAGACCCAAGACTATGGGAAATAACAAATCGTATTTCGGAACTATCAAACTAAATCGAGCAATGAGCCAGGTCACGCCACCGGGTTATAAAGCCCGGCAGCAATGTCCCGCTTCATCAACTCTCAAGTTGGGTAGGAGGTTAACGCACCTCCCGTGGCGGTGTTATTAAAGGGAACACGTCCCTACGCTGCGCGGATTACTTGGAGGAAGAGGAACCGTTAGAGGAACCTGCACCCGGCGCACAAGCATCAGCGATAAGGCCAATAGCCAGAGCACCCGCAGCAATCAGAGCCACAGCACCAGCAACCTGCTGATACTCAGCACCGAAACGCTTCAGCTGCGCATCAATACCAGC
>NZ_KV817300.1:198106-198856 GCF_001814605.1 Corynebacterium sp. HMSC074C01
GGAATCAGGAACAGCAGCGGGATACCAACACCCAAACCAGTGTTAATGCAACGCTGGGACAGGTTCGAAGACAGGTCCTTGCTCGAGTTCGAAGGCTTCTTGTTGTCGTCGCGGCCCTTCTCGTGGCCGTTAACCTCAACCTCAATCTCAGTCTTGCCACCAGGCAGATCCGGATCCTCAACAACTACATTGATAGGACCATCAACATCCTTACCCGGAGTAACAACAACGTTGCCGTTCTCGTCAATCTTAGCCGGAACGTCCTTGCCATCCTCATCGGTAGCAGAGACCTTGGTGTCCTTATCCGGGTTAGTGACCTTGATACCAGTGTCCTGCTCCTTATCAGTCGGATCAACCGGCTTCACACCAGAATCATCAACCGTGGTCTTGTCAGAAGCATCAGAGCCGTTGTCATCGCGGCCCTTCTCGTGGCCGTTAACCTCAACCTCAATCTCAGTCTTGCCACCAGGCAGATCCGGATCCTCAACAACTACATTGATAGGACCATCAACATCCTTACCCGGAGTAACAACAACGTTGCCGTTCTCGTCAATCTTAGCCGGAACGTCCTTGCCATCCTCATCGGTAGCAGAGACCTTGGTGTCCTTATCCGGGTTAGTGACCTTGATACCAGTGTCCTGCTCCTTATCAGTCGGATCAACCGGCTTCACACCAGAATCATCAACCGTGGTCTTATCACCAGGCTGCTCGTCGGAAGGCTTGGAGTTCGGGTCCTTCGGATCGGTACCG
>NZ_KV817301.1:0-240825 GCF_001814605.1 Corynebacterium sp. HMSC074C01
CGGGGTTGCCTGGCTCATCGGGGTTGCCTGGCTCGTCCGGGTTGTCCGGGTTGTCCGGGTTGCCTGGCTCGCTCGGGCCCTCGCACTTGCACTTGGTGCCAACGCGGATCTTGCGGTCCTGCTTATCCTTCGTCACCGTCTCGGTAGTCTCCGGATCGCCCACAGGCTCACCGTTTACAAGCTTCCAAGTCTTGGAAACTTCCTTCTCACCATTGACACCAGGCTGGTCCTCTTCGACCTTGCCCGCTTCGAGGTTCGGGTCGTACTCAATGATGGTCTCGTACGGAATCTCCTCGGTGTGCTTATCCGTCAGCTCAGTCTGGTTCTCAGCCGGACCAACCTCGATGATGCGCGGGGAAGGCTTGCTGATTTCCTCAGAAGACTCCTCCTTGTTCACCTCGCCGTTATCAACAGTCACCGTGACGGTGTGCTTGATCTCACCAGGCGTGCCTTCTTGGACAACCTTGGTCTCACCCGGCTGCAGGTCCGGGTTCACGCGAATCTCGGTCTCGTACGGGGTCTTCTCAGTCCATTCGACCTTGTCGGAAACAGGGTCAGCCTTGGTGCCCACACGAATGACCGCGTTGCTCGGCTCCTTGGTGCGCTCGGTGGTCACGGTCGGCTCGCCGGAAGGCTTACCGTCCACGATCTTCTGAGTGGAAGTGACGACCTCAGTACCCAGCTCGCCCTGCTTATCGACGACCTGCTCGCCCGCCTTCAGATTCGGATCGAAGACGATTTCAGTCTCGAACGGAACAGACTTCTCCAGCTTGGTCACTACCTCGCTGTCGTCAATCTTCGGACCGTACTCGATGATCTGCTCAACCGGCTGCTTGATTACCTTCTCGGTGGTGTTCACCGTGGAGGTGTTGTCCTTCGCGGTGAAGTCGGCGGTGAATTCCTTCTCGCCGTATTCACCCTTCTGGACAACCTTCATCTCACCCGGCTTCAGCTCCGGGTTCACGCGCACGATCGTGTCGTACGGCAGCGGCGCAACCCAAGTTGCCTTGTTGGTTGCCTCAGCCGACTTGGTGCCGACAGTGACAATCTTCTCAACCGGCTTCTCAATGATCTCTTCAGTAATCTTCGGGTCACCCGGCTTGGAGTTGACGATGTCGCGTTCGATCGTCACCTTCTTCTTGCCCGGCTTGCCTTCCTGAGTGACCTTGGATTCGCCCGGCTTCAGGCTCGGGTCGTAGACGACCTTCACCTCGTACGGAACCTCAGTCTCAATGGACTCAGTGTTCTTGCCTGTGGTCTTGGTACCCACGCGGATGATCTGCTTGGTCGGCTCCTTGGTTCGCTCAGTGCTCACCTCAGGATCACCAGACGGCTTGCCATCCACGATCTTCTGAGTAGAAGTCACAACCTCAGTGCCAAGCTCACCCTGTTGGTCAACCTTCTGCTGCCCTTCTTCAAGAGAATCATCGAAAACGATCTCAGTCTCGAACGGAACCGGCTTCTCAACCTTGGTCACCACAGTGGTGTCCTCAGCGGCCGGACCGTACTCGATGATCTCCTTAACCGGATCCTTGGTCTGCTTCTCCTCCGGGGTCACCGTAGCCTGGTCACCCTTGGCGGTGAAGTCCGCAGTGTAGGTCTTCTCACCCGGAACGCCCTTCTGGACGACCTTGATCTCACCCGGCTTCAACTCCGGATTCGGACGAGTCTCAACCTCGAACGGAACCTGCGAAGTCCACTCAACCTTCGAGGAAGCCTCCGACGGCTTCGTACCGACTTTGATCACCTGATCAACCGGCTCTTCGGTGACCTTCTCCTCAACGGTGGCCTCGCCATCCGGCTGGGAATTAGTGACCTTCTGGGTCACCGTGATGGTCTTCTTGCCCGGCTTACCCTCGGTAACGGTCTCCGACGTACCTGCCGGCAGGTTCGGGTCAAACTCGATCTTGATACCGAACGGAACCTCAGACTCAACCGACTTCTTAACCTCACCGGTGGTCTTGGTACCGACGCGGATCTTGGCGTTCTTCGGTGCCTTCGTCTGCTCGGTGGTCACGGTCGGCTCGCCATCCGGCTTACCGTCCTTGATCTTCTGGGTAGAGGTGACAACCTCGGTACCCAGCTCGCCCTGCTGATCAACGACCTGCTCACCCTCCTTGAGGGAGTCGTCAAAGACAATCTCAGTCTCAAACGGAACAGGCTTCTCAACCTTAGTCACCACAGAGGTGTCCTCAGTCGCCGGACCGTACTCGATGATCTGGTTAACCGGAGCCTTGGTCTGCTTCTCCTCCGGCGTGACCGTTGCCTGATCACCCTTAGCGGTGAAGTCAGCAGTGTAGGTCTTCTCACCAGGCACGCCCTTCTGGACGACCTTGATCTCACCCGGCTTCAACTCCGGATTCGGACGAGTCTCAACCTCAAACGGAACCTGAGCAGTCCAGGTCACCTTCTCAGAAGCCTCAGACGGCTTCGTACCAACCTTGATCACCTGATCAACAGGCTGCTTGGTGATTTCCTCGGTGACCTGCGGATCACCCGGCTTGGAATTGGTGATGTCGCGCTTGACCGTCACCGTCTTCTCACCAGGAACACCCTCCGTCACAACCTCAGACGTGCCGGCAGGCAAGTTCGGATCGAACTCGATCTTCACACCGAACGGAACCTCAGACTTAACAGTCTCAACGTTCTCACCGGTGGTCTTGGTACCGATGCGGATCTTGGCCTTCTTCGGGGCCTTAGTCTGCTCGATGTTGATGCTGGGCTCGCCGTCCGGCTTGCCGTCCTTGATCTTCTGGGTGGAAGTGATGGTCTGCTCACCCGGGACGCCCTCTTCGTCGACAACCTGCTTGCCGGACTCGAGAGTGTCGTCGTAGACGTACTCGATCTCGAACGGAACCTCTTGGGTCTTCTTACTGGTCAGCTCTTGATCAGGGATGCCCGGGCCGACCTCAATGATGCGGGTCTGCGGCTCCTTAGTAACCTTCTCCTCAGCCACTGAAGCCTGGTCGCCCTTGGAAGTGAACTTTGCGGAATACTTCCGCTCGCCGTTCTCGCCTTCCTGAATGACCTTCATCTCGCCAGGCTTGAGCTCCGGGTTCTCGCGAACCTCGGTCGGGTACGGGATCGGGAACGTCCATTCGACGTCCTTCGCGCTCTCGGCAGGCTTGGTGCCGACAACGACGACTTCGTTCTTTGGCTCCTGGGTGCGCTCCCAGGTGCCGTCAAGGTTCATCTCTTCCTTGCCTGGCTTACCCTTGGTCTCAACCTTGTAGGTACCGGCAGGGACGGTGTCGTCGTACTTGTACTCGACCTGGAACGGAACCTCGCGCTTCGGAACGTCGATGACGTTGACCGTTGCGGTGGTGTTGTCCTTCGATCCGTCCTCGTAGGTCACGATGACCGGGACATCGATCTTATCGCCCGGCTTCGCGGTCTCCGGCGCGGTCGAGATGACATTGCCCTTGTCATCCAGACCAACGATCCAGTCGCCGTTAGCCGTCTTCATCTTGTACGTCGGGTTGCCGAACTCGTTGTTCTCACCCGTTGCCTCCAGGCCCTTGCCATTCGGATCAATGGTGAACGGCTTGTCCGCATCAAGGTTGATCTCCGCAGGCTTCTCGACGCCAATCGGCGAGGTCGCCGTACCACCCGGGTAGACCGTCTGCGACGGCACAACCGGCTTAGACTCCCAGGCGTTGGTCAGCTTGACCACGGTGGTAACCGGTGCCTGAGTCGTCAGACCACCCGGGGCGTTAACCGTTACCGTGACGGTGTTCTTGTCACCTGGCTTAGCATCGGCCGGCGGGGTGGAGGAAACTTCACCGGTCTTCGGGTCAATGGTGTATTTCCAGCCATTGACTTCCTGGGTAAGAACCGGCTTGCCATTCTTGTTTCCGAAGGAGAAGGTCGAGCCGTCAGGAGTGTCCTCTACCTGGTGCTTGACTTCCTGCCCCGGAGCGGTGACCTGGACGTTGTAGTTCGCCTTCAAGTCTCCCTTAATGACAACGACAGTGCCGACAACCGTCTGCGGCTTCTGCTTGCCTTCATCGCTGTAGTGAGCCTTGACCGGAACATTCAGGATGTCGCCTTCCTGCGCACCCTTCGGAATCGTGGTCGTAATCTCACCAGTTTTCTCGTCCACGAAGACGGTCCACGTCTTACCATCCTTGCTGGTAAGGGTGGTCTGGTTAGTACCATCCTCGAAGGTGTAGCGCGTCGGGGCCTCATCGGTCGTGTTGCCACTCAAACCGCGTTCCGGGATTTCAGGCGTGAGGCTGACACTCGCATTCGGCTGACCAGTCACTGTGTCGTAGGTCGGGATCTTGATGTCCACGATCGCCTGGAACTGGGTCTCGATCTCATCCGTGGTCTGGTCCGGGTAGGTTGCCTTCACCTTCGGGGTAATGATGCTGCCCGGCGTGACTGTGTCATCTGCCTTCGCGGTAACCTTGCCGGTGTCATCGACGGTGACGGTCCATCCCTCAGGGACAGTGGACTGATCAATCTCGAACTTGGCCGGGTGGACCGGCTTGTGGCCCTTCATGATGGACTTGGTGCCCACCTGGGCGGTAATTTCCTCGTTCAGCTTGCCCTTGGATAGGCCAGGGCGCACGAGGTCTGTGACCTGGGTGTTGTTCGGGTCGACAACCACGAGGAGTTGGAGTACGTCTGTGGAGCCGTTCGAGTACTCGACAGTGATTTTGGGCTGCGCAAAGCTACCCGGCTTCGGGTTCTCAGGAGCAGTGACGGTGACGTTGTAGTCCTCGTCCATCTCAACGGACCAGCCATCGAAGACGTACTTCTCGTCCAGAGTGACCTTAGCCTCGAAGCCGCCGTCACCCTTCTTCTTGACCAGGTCCTTGATCAGGTCCGGGGTCTGGGTGAAGGTGACCTTCTGCGGCTCGGTAGCAATCGGACCGGTAGCACTATCAACGCCCGAGATGATCGACGCATCCGTCTTGTCGTACTTCGGGGAGTGGTACTCGGTGTCGTCCAGGGAGAACGCCTTCGAGTCGATGACGTTCGCCTTACTGTAGCGCGTCAGCGAGTTGGAGCTATCGAATACTTGAGTGTTACCCCACTCATTGTTGTTCTCACCAGCAGCCTGGAGCTGGTCGACGGTACGTGGCTTTGCCAGAACGGAGAAGTTTACGTTCTTATCAGTGGCCAGGTCAGTACCGCGGTACTCAGGCCACGTGAAGAAGATCTCGCCAGTGGCTTCGTCGATACGCAGGTTCTGCGTACCCCCAGATGCCGCCGGGTCCGTGGTGCCGATGAACTTGCCATTGCCGTCGTAGGCCTCTACGACCATGCGGGACATCGAATCATCCGTGCCGCCGTTCGCAACAGCAGGAACGTTGATCTTACCGACCTTGGTTTGCTCACCAGGGACGATAACGTGCTTCTCGAAGCTCTCCCACGACACCGTAATCGGGTTACATTCGATGTTCTCGCTCGGCCACGGGTTCACGATGGCCGTAAAGGATGAGTTGGTTCCCTGGGTGGCCCTTGGCCCTTGAGGATTGTCCTGCTTATAGTTGCCCTGCCAGGCATAACGTACCGGGTTCGTGGCAGTGGCCTCAGCGAACTGCTTGACTTTGGCATCGGTCAGCTTCGCATTGAGATTCAGGGGTCGTTGTGGCCCAGAAGCAGTAATACCGAGAATTTCGTCGGCCTTGTGCGTGACCACCTTGTCAACAAGGGTCTGACCAGCATTCAAAGCGGGAATTTGAGCTGCATCAAGGTATGCGCCCATCCTGCCGTTATTGGTAAAGCCCCAATCGGCGAACGTGCGGTCCTTCGAGTTATCAAAGGAGACGCTCAAGCCCCACCGGGTTTTCGAGGGACTGGTCGCAGACGGCTCAGAGGTATACCAACTGAAACCAGCCTGGCTGCCCTCCGTAGTGCTTTCTGAGACAGTACACGAACCGGCCGGCAGGTCGGAGGCCTTCTGGGCGTCCTTCTCCACCGCGCCGGACTTGTCGCGGATGCCGCCGCTGAGGGTGGCGGCATTAGCCTCCGGAACCACCGTGTTAAAAGAGGTGATGCTGAGGCCGCTCAGCGCGAGTGTAATAGCAGAAAGAGCTGCTACCCCTTTACGGGAAGAGGGCCGACGGGCCGAGCCACTTCGTGGTGCATTCATTCCTTAGGTCCTTTCAAATGCGGTACCCTGCCCACCCCACAGTGCGGAAACCCGAAAGCCGCGGCGGCTTCTCAAGACATTTCCTCACAAATTCGTTTAAGGATTGACAGGAAATAGGCAGGTGAACGCTAAAAATTGTACCCTCCTATACATAAAACCGCAAGAAAAACAGGGTTTTACCTGGAATCTTTAAGAATAAGTACACAAGCGCGTGGGAATTATAGATTTCCTGGAATCGACCACTCTGTGAGATACTGATCGGTTTCCACACGTAGGGAGTGGGGCGGTGCGGCGAGACGTCGCCAAGCAGGGCGTGCCCATCGCCGTTATATGCAGTCCCGTATCGCCACCCCCAGACGCCGAGGACTGCGCCCCCTAGCTTGTCTCTTCTAGGACTCCTCGTGGACCAAATCCGAGCCACCGGAAGAGTTGGAGTCGCCTTCCTCATTGAGGTTCTGCATGAGGTTGGCCTCTATCCAGGCGCGTACGGTCGCCTCAAAGTCCTCGGAGTCTTCTACTTCCTGGACAACTTCATCGAGGTCCTGCGCGGTGAGGAACTTGGTAATGGAGGCAACTTCCAGCTTTTCATCGCGGTTGAATAGCCCGTCTTGGTAGACCACGACGTAATTCTGCGGAAGCTCCGGTTTTGAATTGGGGCAGCCTTCGGCACCGGCAGGCTCCACGACGGAGACCTCCGGGGGCAAAGACGCCATGAGCGCGACGTGGGTGCGCTCCAAAAAGTCCACGTCCTTGGTGCCCTCTTCCTTGACAGCCACGTAGTCCTTGGAAATCGCGCGGGCTTCCTCCGGGTTGTAGACGCTTAAGAATTCACCCGTGCAGCCAACGAAGAAGTTGCCGTTGGTGCTTATACCGCTGACGTGCTCCCCTCCCTGGCGCACCAGCATATGTTTCTGGGATACGGTAGCCGCGCGCCCCTCATCGCGCAAGGTCTGGCGATAGATTTCCGCCAGCACGCGCTGCTTATGGGAAGTCGGATCAATCATGATGGTGATCGGCGCCGAGTTCACTGGGTTCGGCACCGGCTTGGGTTCATACCCGGAGCAGGCGCTAAGCGACGCCCCCGCAACCCCCACCAAGGCCACCCCAACAATGCGGGCGAAGGTGCGGGAACGTCCAATAAGGCGGGGCATCAGAATCAGGCGCATTCTTTCTATTCAACCGGACATGCAGCACACATGTCGCTGTTCTTCAGGGTTCTCAGTCAGCAGCGCTGGGCCGCAGTATCTGGCTGAATCTTACACACCCCGCTGGCCAGACGGCGGTGTGGCTCTCCCCGATAGCAAGTGACTAGACTAATGCGCGTTATGACTAGCGCTATTACTGAATCTTCCGTTCGCGACGCGCTCACCCGCGTCGATGACCCAGAAATCGGACGCCCCATCACGGAGCTGGGCATGGTCAAGTCCGTGGCCGTCAATGGTCCGGACGTCGACATCGAGCTTTATCTCACCATCGCCGGCTGCCCGATGAAGGGCACCATCGAGTCCAATACCCGCGCGGCCGTAGCGGAGCTCGACGGTGTCGGCAACATCAGCATCTCCATGACGCCGATGAGCGACGATCAGCGTAAAGAGCTCAAGCAGAAGCTGCGCGGCGGGCAGGCCGAGCCGGAGATCCCCTTTGCCAAGCCCGAGTCCACCACCCGCGTTTTCGCGGTGGCCTCCGGCAAGGGCGGCGTGGGCAAGTCCTCCGTCACGGTGAACCTAGCCGCAGCCTTGGTCAACAAGGGGCTCAAGGTGGGCATCGTGGACGCCGATATCTACGGCCACTCCGTGCCCAGCCTGCTGGGTTCCACGGCGGGCCCCACAGTGCTTGACGACGAAATGCTGCTTCCCCCCATCTCCCACGGCATCAAGCACATTTCCATTGGCCAGTTCGTGGAGGGCAACGCGCCCGTGGTCTGGCGCGGACCGATGCTCCACCGCGCCCTGCAGCAGTTCCTCGCGGACGTCTTCTGGGGCGACTTGGACGTACTCCTGCTGGACCTGCCGCCGGGTACTGGCGACGTAGCCTTGTCGGTGGCCCAGCTCATCCCGAATGCTGAGCTGCTGATTGTGACCACCCCGCAGGCTGCTGCGGCCGAGGTGGCTGAGCGCGCCGGTTCCATCTCCCAGCAAACGCGCCAGCGTGTGGCCGGCGTGATTGAGAACATGGGTGCGATGGTCATGCCGGATGGCTCCACCATGGATATCTTCGGCTCCGGCGGCGGCACAGTGGTGGCCGAGCGCCTCAGCGTCCTGCTGGGCCACGAGGTTCCTTTGCTGTCGAGCATCCCGCTCGATCCGAGCCTGCGTGCGGCTGGCGATGCCGGAACCCCCATCGTCATCTCTGCGCCCGACTCCCCCGCTACCGCAGCCATCAACAAGGTGGCGGATTCCATTGCGGTGCGCTCCGATTCCCTCGTGGGCAAGAAGCTCGGCTTGGGTGTTACCCGCAAGAGCTAAAAGCCCTTAAGTTACGTCCTCCCAGGAGGAGCTGCCCTCGCCGGTGGGTGCATTCCCGCCGCGCGGGGGCTGCGTCGTTTTAGTAGCCTTCTCCCCCACCGGATTCTCCCCCGCCGGCTGCTGAGCGCCCAGGTCCGGATAGACCTGTGAATAGTCAAAGGTCGGCCGGCCTTGATTTTGTGGCTGTGATGGCTGCACTGGCCCTTGCTGGGGGTGAGCGGGCTGGTTGTTTACTTCTGCATCGTGCTCATACGGGCTGGTGCTCTTCTTGATGTCCTCAGCCATTTTTTTCGGGTTGAAATCGTCCCAGGCGGAATCGTCGCCGTCGAAAAGCGCCTTGGTGATAACCCCGCGCGGCCCCATGCGCGTCCACTCTGCCGCCTGGCTGAGAGGTACGCGGAGATCATCGAACTCCGCGCCGAGACCGCTCATTTCACCGTTGAGTTCCGCCTTCGCGTTGGCAATGGCCTTGCGCGCCGCGTAGATAGCCGCGCGCACGTCCATGATCACGCCGGGCAGGCGCTCGGGGCCGATGATGACGAGGCCGAGGAGCACGATGACAAGGATCTCGACCCAACCAATTGAGGAAAACACGAAACTATCTTAACTACTTCGATGAAGGAGACAGGGTGACGGGCGCGCGGGAGGCTTCGGGGTTTGAGTTATCCCCTTTGGTTGTGCCGGATGGCGCGCACGACCATCTCCACCTTGTCCAGAAAGTCCTGGCGTGGCTGGTGCGCGGGCGCTTCCGCATCCGGCCCGGGGCCGACGCCCTGGTGGGCGATGCCCGCGAGCTTCGCCATGAGTGAATCCGGCGCCTTGACGTGGGATTCCACGCTACATTCGCGCACCCACTCGGCGGCATTGCGCTGGTGGTGAATTTCTGCGCGGCATTCCGGGCAGTGCACGAGGTGGATGCGCACGCGGTGGGCATACTTGGGTGGCATCTCGCCGTCGACGAAAGCCACGACTGCCTCGGGCCCCAAGTGGCCAATGGTGTCCGCCCGCTGAGCGCGGGCCTTGGCTTTATCGCGGACCTTTGCTTGGGCCTCGGTGAAGAACCCGGACAGGCTCAGGGAATGGCAATCATTATGCCCTTCTTCTTTCACCTCAACGTCACCTCAACTCAGTGCGAGTTTTCCCTGCCTAGGCATGCTGCCTAAGTCCGAACGTCTCGCGGTCTCAGATTCAAACGCTGCCCAGTCTAGCGCGTACGCAGCAGGCTGCGGGTGTCCGCGTTGGTCTGGGCTTCCTTTTCCAAGGCCGCGCGCAGCTGGGAGCGGCCGCGGTGAATGCGGGAGCGAACGGTACCCATCTTGACGCCGAGAGTTTCAGCGATTTCGTCGTAGCTCATGCCCACGACATCACAGAGAACCACTGCCACGCGGAAGTCCGGCGCCAGGTTATCCAGTGCGGACTGCAACGCCGGATCGAGGTTGGCCACCGTGTAGGCCTGCTCCGGAGTCATGTCCGTGCCGGGGACGCGCTCATAATCCTCCGGCAGGGCCTCCATGCGGATCTTGGAACGGTGGCGGACCATGTCCAAGAAGAGGTTGGTGGTGATGCGGTGCAGCCAGCCCCCAAAGGTTCCCGCTTGGTACTTATCCAAGGAGCGGAAGACGCGCATGAAGGTCTCCTGCGTGAGGTCTTCGGCATCGTGTTGGTTACCGGAAAGGCGGTAAGCCAAGCGATAGACATCATCGGCGTGCTCGGCCACGAGCTCGCCCCACGAAGGCATCTCGGCCTGGCCGGCATCGAAAGCAGCGGTTCCGGTCAACTTCTCAGTTTCAGCACTGGCATCATGGCTGCCAGTGGCGGAGGAATCGGTGGAACGGTGAGCGGGCTCAAACTCGCGCTGCTGTGTGGTCATGGCGAATATCTTTCTATAGTGCGCGCCGAAACTCCAGCCAGCATACTGTGAGCAGGCTGTGAATTCGTCACTCCTCTTACATGCGCTTCTTGAGTCACAGGCAAAGGCAGTTGCGGGCGATTCTCAGCACGCAGGCGTGGGGATTTCACTATGGTTTTCTTTTGTGACTACTACGGCTTATGACGCAATGCGAACCTACATCGAATCCACCAGCGAGGTCTCCGAGGTTCTCGCCGGCGCCCGCGCCCATGCGGAGGAGTATGGCCTGCCGGCCCCCGATGAGGCGACCGGACAGCTGCTGAGCACGCTCGCGGCTGTCTCTTCCGGCACCACCTCCCGCCCGCAAGCGGTGGCGATTACTCCCGCTGCATCCGTCGTGGGCCTCTACCTGCTTGCCGGCATGCCGGAGAATGGAATTCTCACCTGCATCGATCCGGAGGCCGAGCACCAGGCCAGCGCCAAGCAAACCTTCCGCGAGGCCGGCTACTCCCCCAGCCGCGGCCGCTTCCTGCCGTCCCGGCCGCTCGACATCATGGGCCGCCTGGCCAATGACACCTACCAGGTGATCTACGCCGAGGCCCCCGCGCTCGATATGCCCGCGCTGCTCAAGGCCGCTTGGCCTTTGCTGCACCAACACGGCACCTTGGTGTTGGCCAATGCGCTTCTCGACGGCACCGTGGCCGACCCCTCCCGCACCGACCGCGACACCGCCGCCGCGCGCGAGGCCGACGAATTCGCTCGCTCCCTTGAGGGTGCGGCCGTGACCCGTCTGCCGTATGGGGCGGGCCTGACGCTCATCACGAAGCTGTAGTCCGCCAAGCACCACAAAAGCGGGCGTGGAGTGGAGTTCAATCCACCCGCACGCCCGCCTTCAGCGCTGAGATAACGCGGCTTAAACCTTGACGTTCTTGCCCACGACCACCACGCCGCCTTCGGAAACCTTGAAGCGCTCCTCATCGCGCTCGCGGTCCACACCGATGATGGCGCCGTCGCTGACCACCACGTTCTTGTCCAGAATGGCGTGGCGAACCACCGCACCGCGGCCAATGCGCACGCCCGGCAGGATGACGGAGCCTTCCACCGTCGCGCCATCCGCCACGTGCACATCCGAAGCCAGCACAGAGTTGCGCACCGTACCGCCGGAGACGATGCAGCCCGGAGCCACCATCGAGGACTGCGCAATACCGTTCTGCACAAACTTCGCCGGCGGGAAGTTGGAATCATCCGTGGAGTGGATAGGCCACGAACGGTTGTACAGGTTGAAAATCGGGTGCACAGAAATCATGTCCATGTGCGCCTCATAGAAGGAGTCTATAGTACCGACGTCACGCCAGTAGCCGTGGTCTCGCTCCGTGGAGCCAGGCACCTCATTGGCCATGAAGTCATAGACATGCGCCTGCTCACGCTCCACAAAATAAGGAATGATGTTGCCGCCCATGTCGTGTGCGGAGTCCTCATTCTTTTCGTCTTCCAGCAAAGCGTCGATAAGCGCCTGCGTGGTGAAGACGTAGTTGCCCATGGAGGCATAGGTCATGTTCGGATCATCCGGGGTCGCCGGAGGATTGGCAGGCTTCTCGACGAACTCCGTAATCGTTCCCATCCCATCCGCCTGGATGCAGCCGAAGGCAGAAGCCTCCGAACGCGGGACGCGGATGCCCGCCACCGAGCAGTCCAGGCCAGTCGCGATGTGTTCCTCCACCATCTGCGCTGGGTCCATGCGGTAGACGTGGTCAGCGCCGAAGACGATGACGTAATCCGGCTTCTCGTCATAGATGAGATTCAGCGACTGCAGAATCGCATCGGCCGAACCGTTGTACCAACGCTTACCGCGGCGCTGCTGGGCGGGCACGGAGGCGATGTACTGCGGGGTCGGTCCAGACAGGTTCCACGCTTGGGAGATGTGGCGGTCCAAAGAGTGGGACTTGTACTGGGTCAGCACCGCAATCTTGAGGAATCCGGCGTTGACAAGGTTCGACAGCACAAAGTCGATCAGGCGATAGGAACCACCGAAAGGTACGGCGGGCTTAGCGCGGTCTTCCGTCAGGGGAAAGAGGCGCTTTCCCTCGCCGCCGGCAAGGACAATGGCAAGGACATTTGGAAGGCTTCTCACACCACCCAATTTATAGACGTTTTCTGCATCGCGCAGAGGAAGTGCGTTTGTTTCTACCCCCTATTGTCGGCCTCCCACCTCCCCCGCTGCTTCTCGACGTCCCACCTCGCTGAACGCTCCGTCAAGGTTTAGCGCGAGCTGTGGATAATCCGTATTCTGGCGGGTATGAGAGCCGGAATATTTTCTAAGGAGTATCCGCCAGAGATTTATGGCGGAGCGGGAGTCCACGTTGCAGAGCTCACACGCTTCATGCGTGAGATCATCGATGTCTCTGTGCACTGCATGGGTTCTGAGCGCGATGAGAAGGACGTCTTTGTGCATGGCGTCGATCCTGCGTTGAAGGAGGCCAATGCCGCCGTGCAGACGCTTTCCACTGGTCTGCGCATGGCCAACGCCGCCTCCGATATCGATGTGGCTCACTCCCACACCTGGTACACGGGCCTGGGTGGCCACCTTGCCGGCCGCCTGTACGGCATCCCCCACGTGGTTACCGCGCACTCCCTCGAGCCGCACCGGCCGTGGAAGCGCGAGCAACTCGGCGGTGGCTATGAGATCTCCTCGTGGTCGGAAAAGAATGCCATGGAATACGCCGATGCCGTCATCGCGGTGTCGGCTGGGATGAAAGATTCCATCCTGGATGCCTACCCCCGCATCGACGCAGACAAGGTGCATGTAGTCCTTAACGGCATTGATACTCAGGTCTGGCAGCCGGGTGAATCCGCGGTGCTGGATAAGTTGGGCGTCGACAAGCAGCGTCCCATCGTTGCCTTCGTCGGCCGGATTACCCGGCAGAAGGGTGTGAAGCACCTGCTGAAGGCTGCCCAGAATTTTGATGCAGACATTCAGCTAGTGCTCTGTGCTGGCGCGCCGGATACGCCGGAGATTGCGGCAGAGACCGAGGCCCTCGTGGAGGAGCTGCGCGCTCAGCGTGACGGCGTGTTCTGGGTCAAGGACATGCTCTCGCGCGAGGAGATCAAGCAGGTCTATTCCGGCTCGGATGTTTTCGTGTGCCCCTCTATTTATGAGCCGCTGGGAATCGTCAATCTTGAGGCGATGGCCTGTGGCACCGCGGTTGTGGCTTCCAATGTGGGCGGCATCCCGGAGGTCGTTGTGGACGGCGAAACCGGCGTTTTGGTCAACTATGACGTAAATGACGAAGCCACCTTTGAAGCTGATCTGGCTGCCGCCGTGAACCGTGTCGCCGCCGATAAAGAGCTGGCACAACGCTTCGGTTCCGCTGGCCGCCAGCGCGCCATCGAGGACTTCTCGTGGGCTACCATCGCGCAGCAGACCGTGGACATTTACCGCTCGTTAATGTAGGAAGGACTGCCGTGACGCATAAAGAAACGCACCATCGCCCAGAACTTCACTTCGTTCCCGATAGCGGGATCCTCGACGCCCCCGCAGGAATCGTCCGGGACGGTCATACCTGGCACCTGTTCCACCAGTACCGTCCTGATGCCGGCCAACCTGCGCGCTGGGGCCATTCCACCTCCGAGAAAACGGCCTTCGCGTGGCTCGACTGCGACGACGTCCTCGCCCCCGTCGGCGGCGAGCTATCGCTGCGTGCAGGGTCCGTGGCGGAAGGAAAGGACGCTCTGAACCTGTACTTCACGTCGGTGACGTCGGTGGGTACGAGTGTGCGCTTGGCGCGCTACACCGACTACGCCGATGAATGCATCGTGTCTGATGATCCTTCGGCTCTCGACCCAGACGTTGTCCGCTTCGGGGAAGCCGTAGGCGCCCATACCAACTACGACCGCTTCCGCTCTCCCTCCGTGGTCCCGGACTGGGCCAAGGAAGACCGCGAAGAGGGCCATGATGGTTGGCTCATGCTGGCGCTGACCGGGCATTCCGACGCCCCGGTACCGGTGATCCTGGACAGCCCCAATGGCGAATCCTGGACGCTCCTCGGACCCTTGAGCTTCGAGGGGGACCCTGGCTTTGAGGAGGGCGAGGTTCCGGCCACCTCCCCCATCCCGCCGGTGGTTTCACCGCGTCTGGTACGCCTGCGCGACGAGGTGGATAGGGAGATTTACGACGTTCTCTTCGTGACCTTGGAACGCGAGGGCCGCGATGTCTCCGGCTATATCGTGGGCCGCCTTGATGGCACCGTGTTCACCGTTGCGAAGGGCTTCCAGCGCGTGGACTTTGGCCATGACTTCTCCCGTCCGCGCAACACCAACACCACGACCGGAACGATTCCGCAGGAACGCCGCTACGACCGCGCAGTCATCCTCGGACTGCTCAACGGCAACGGCCGCGGTGACGACGCCACCAAGCACCCCACATGGGAGGCCGAGGGCTGGGCTAATAGCCTGTCCCTGCCGCGCGCGGTGACGCTGCAGGGTGGCGTGCTGTACCAGACCCCGGCGGAGGGACTGCCGGATGCCGTCAAGCTTTCGGATTATGCACAGTCGTGGACGGGCGTGCTCGAAGTACCTACGGGTTCGAGCGTGACCGTCACGCTGAAGGACGGCTCTGGCGATACCGCTGCCGTCATTCGCCATACTGGTGAGGAAATCAGCCTGGACCGCTCCATGTCCAAGGCCTTCGATAACTACTTCAAGGACTCCGCTCCCGCGGTGGCGCCGCTGGCTGAGGGAGATTCGGATACGCTCACCGTCATTCAGGATGGTGCCAGCGTTGAGGTCTTCGTCGACGGCGGTTTGGTGGCTATGAGCTCCCGCGTCTACTTCGACGGTGGTTGCTCCGCCATCGAGGTCAGCACCGATGGCGAAGCTGTCATTGAACAATCGTGGAGCCGCAAGGGCACCAAGCGTTCCTAAGCGCATCAGGCGAAGTTAATGAGGGAGGTCCGGGTGTCCGGGCCTCTTTTTCTGTGCGGCCTCGACCGCTTTCCCTGTGCCCCCACTGTCCTTTGCCCTACCGCTCTTCGCTCGCTCCGCCCGTCGCGCTCACCGAAAGCCCCGCATGGCTGCTGCGCGCAACGCCAGTGAGCGCGAAGGGAGAATGCGGCGAGGATGCAGCTCGATGCTAACAACATGCCGACGCACCAATACGCAAGCGCACCCCAAACGGCATTGAGCTAAAAGAACCGAAGCGGGCTGTGCCAAACTACGCCCTGTCGCCCTGCCCGCCCTTCGCGCTCACCGAAAGCCCCGCATGGCTGCCGCACGCAACGCCGGTGAGCGCGAAGGGAGAATGCGGCGTAAGTCCACCGCGGTGTAAACACCCGCGCCCTTCGCGCTCACCGCGGACTACAAACTTCCACCACGCCCACTCCCGGTGAGCGCGAAGGGTGACGTGGAGGAAGGTCTTTAGAGGGCCGCTTCGAAGGGAGACTTCGAAGGGAGGCTTCGAAGGGTCTTTGAAGGGAAGGCCGAAAAGCGCTAGGCCGAACGCAGTCGATCCAGGCGGGCGTGGGCCGTCACGGTCAACGTCTGCGGCAAGGAGGCCATGCGCTCTGCCAGCTCCTCCGGGCTAATGTGGCGCGCCGAGGGGCTCATACCCACCTGCGCGGCGATGGAAGCCTTATCCAAGACAATGGGGAAAGAAATATCGACCGGATCAGCTGCCTGCTCAAGGAAACCTTCCGCCTGCGCGTAGAGGCGTTCAACCTTCCCTTCTTCCACGCCGAGAATGCCCAGAGGCTCACGCAGCTCGTCTAGGTGGCCCGCCTGCGGGGTCAGCACGATAACCTCCCCGCCCGGCGCAAGGACGCGCTGAAACTCCGCCGGATTACGCGGCGCGAAGACCACCGAGATGGCATGAATTGAATCATCCTTCAGCGGAAGGCGCTCCCACACATCCGCAACCACGGCGCCGACTCGCTCATGTGACTTGGCCAGGTGCTTAGCCGCGTGCGTAGAGATATCCAGGCCCACGCCGCGCGCACCTTCAATCGAGTCCAGCGTATGCGCAAGGTAGTAGCCAGTGCCCGCGCCGACCTCCAAGAGCGAGGGGGCAGTATCCTCATCGAGACCAGCATGCTGAGCTGCGTCCTGATTCTCCAGAGAATCCTGCACCGCACCGGTGACTGCCTCCACGAAGGGCGCAAAGTGCCCCATAGCCAGGTAGGTTTCGCGGGCGGTGACCATCGCGGCATCATCGCCTTGGTGTTTCAGGCCTGCACCAGCTGCCAGAGTGACGTAGCCCTGCTTGGCCACATCATAGGAATGGCCGGTCTCCGACACGAGGCGGGAAAAATCATCCGCGCCCTCAAGGGCGCTGCCATCGGCGGGATCGGCCAGAATATCGACGATATGTGAAAGCATGCTCCTAGACTAGCTAGAAACTGCTACGAGGAGTGAACCCAGCTCCGCTGCTTCTTCTTTGCTGAGCTCAATAACAATGCGCCCACCCCCGTCAGAAGGAATGCGCATGACGATCTTGCGGGACTCCTCTACCGCTTCCATCTCTCCACCAGTGGTACGGGGCTTCATCGCTGCCATATTGCGTCTCCTTCGACTGAGTTTTATACGTCCTTCTAGTCTAGCCCTTTTTCAGCCGATGGCGGCAGGCCCGCTCCCGCAGGCTTGCCCGTAAGCTCAATCACGGGCTCCAGCAACGGCCCAACCAAGCCTATGCCGAAGGTTTCGCTGAAGCCTCAGACGCCACCTTCGCACGACGCTCCACTTCTGCGAGAAGGGCATCCACCTGATCCTGGCGGTAGCCGCGCGCAACCACGTCAAAGCGCAGGTCATCGAAGCGCCCCTCCTCGAATGCCCGCAGATTCTCCGCGTTAGTATTCACAGCCTTGTCGGGCGCTTCCATGACGGTCCCCCGTCCCACGAGGCTTCCCCACGCCCAGGTGCCAATGATCACGAGAGCGATGAGGACAACGATCAGCAGAATCCAGGACAACATGCGCTAAATCTTACCCAGCAGCGGCGGCCGTTGGGGAACGGGTCCAGCCACGCCCGCGCGGGAGAGAATGGTGCGCGAGACCACATCGGCCATGGGGGCTAGCTCCTCCAGCGGGCGGTTGCGGTGGGTACGGGTACCCAGGTCCACCTCGGCGATAGCAAAGGGGCCATAGCGCTTGGCGACGTCTATCAGCAGCCCCGCTTCCACCCCATAACCCGCAACGAAGGGCAAGTCTAAAGCCGCGTCGCGGCGAATCGCATATTCCCCTCCCAAAGGCTGATCGATGTGCGCGAGCTCAGGGAAGAACATGCGCAGCAGCGGCTTGGCGCTCAGCTCCGTGACCCGCCCGCCACCGGTGGGCTGACCGTTCAGGCTGCGTGCATAGCGCGCCTTGACCAGCTGCACGTGCGGATCTACGAAGGGCTCACTGAGTGCGGTGACCATCCCGGGCGCGGCGGATTCTAGGTCCGCGTCGATGAACACGACGACCTCTCCCCGGGCCGCGGCCACCCCGCGCCATAAGGACTCGCCTTTGCCAGGCTGCGGCGGCTCCTCCACCACGTCGCGCCAATTGCACACCCGGGCGCCGGCCGCGGCGGCCCGCGCCGCAGTCCCATCGCTCGAGTCCGCATCGATGACGATGACTTCTAAAGGTTCATCCGCCAGGCAGGCACACACCACGTGGGCGACGGTGCGCTCCTCATTCAGCGCAGGGATGACTACGGAAACGTTGACTGACATGGCTTAGGCAAGCCCCCGGGTCGTCGCCAAGGGCGCCATGTGCCCCTGGATAGCGGCGGTCATACGGATGACGTCGAGAGTCGGGGCCACCTCATGGACACGAAAAGCCGCCACGCCCCGTGCCGCCGACCATGCCGTCGCCGCCAACGTGCCCGCGACGCGCTGGTCGACGGCTCGGTCGAGGGTCTCGCCCACAAAGTCCTTATTCGACAAGGCCATGAGCACCGGCCAGCCCGTTGCCACGATCTCATCGATGCGCCGCAACAACTCCAAGCCGTGAAAAGTGTTCTTGCCGAAGTCGTGCGTAGGGTCGATGAACGTCAGCTCCTCTGGGCAGCCGAGGTCGGCGGCGCGCTCGGCTAGCCGCGTGGTCTCGGTGATGACGTCGGCGACGACGTCGTCGAAATGCACACGATGTGGTCGGGTGCGCGGAGTCACGCCACCGGTGTGCGAACACACGTAGCCCACCTTGTGGTGGCCAGCCACCTCGATGAGCTCGGGGTTCCAGCCGGCCCACGTGTCGTTGACCAGACCGGCACCAGCGGCGATGGCCGCCTCTGCGACCTCGGCGCGCCACGTGTCCACGGAGATCAGCGCGTCAGGGCGGCGGCGGTGCAGCTCCGCAATGGTGGGCACGACGCGCTCGATTTCCTCGGCGGTGTCGACATGCTGACCCGGGCCGGCCTTGACGCCGCCGATGTCGATGATGGAGGCGCCGTCGTCAAGCGCCTGCTCAGCACGCTGGATTGCGGGGTTGAGCTCGAAGGTGGCGCCCTTGTCGTAGAAGGAGTCCGGCGTGCGGTTGACGATTGCCATGACCCGCGCGAGGTTGTGCGCTTGGGTCACTTGCCCTCCTGCTCCCGCAGGCGCTTGTCCGACATGACCTTGTGCGCGGCCAGAA
Source organism: Corynebacterium sp. HMSC074C01 (assembly GCF_001814605.1). NCBI lineage: Bacteria > Bacillati > Actinomycetota > Actinomycetes > Mycobacteriales > Corynebacteriaceae > Corynebacterium > Corynebacterium sp. HMSC074C01. Next base: position 19,021 of record NZ_KV817301.1, read on the forward strand.
TGTGGGCGATGGCTTCGTCGATATCGTCGGTGACCAGGAAGAGATCAAGGTCCTCGGGGCTGATGAACCCGCCCTCAGCCAAGGTCTTCTTCATCCACTCCACCAGGCCGGACCAGTATTCGGTGCCCATGAGCACGATGGGATAGTTGGTCACCTTGCCGGTTTGGACCATGCACATGACCTCGAAGAACTCATCCATGGTGCCCATGCCGCCGGGCAGGCAGATGAAGGCCTGCGAGTATTTGAGGAACATGGTCTTGCGGGCGAAGAAGTAGCGGAAGTTAAGCCCCAGATCTACGTAGGGGTTCAGGCCCTGCTCGTGCGGAAGCTCGATGCCCAGACCTACAGACAGCCCTCCAGCCTCGTGCGCGCCGCGGTTGGCCGCCTCCATGATGCCGGGGCCACCGCCGGTGATGACGGCGTACTTGGCCTCCACGAGGCGGCGGCCCAAAGCCACGCCCAACTGATAATTCGGGTCATCCTCCGGGGTGCGGGCAGAGCCGAAAACGGTCACGGCCTTGGGCAGCTTGGCCAGGGCGTCGAAGCCGTCCACGAACTCACCCTGGATACGCAGAACGCGCCAGGGATCGGCGTGCTGCCACTCATGATCCGCGCCGGACTGAAGCAGGCGCTGATCAAAAGTGGAGGACTGCTCTCCAGCAGTGCGCACGAGAAGAGGTCCGCGCAGAGTACGCAGTTGCTCAGGCGTCATGGTGGTCTTATCCCTTCAGGTAGTTCAAGAGTGCGGTCGAGACTTCGGTGATCTGGGTGACGGGTACTTGCTCGTCCTTCTTGTGGGCAAAACCCGGATCACCAGCGCCGAAGTTGACGGCTGGGGTACCCATCTCGGAGAAACGGGCCACATCGGTCCAACCATACTTGGCGCGGACGTTGCCGCCGACGGCGTCGACAAGCGCACGTGCCGCTGGCTGGCCCAAACCGGGCAGGGCGGCACCGGCGATGTCATCGACCTCCACGGTGATGTTCTCGTGCTCGCCGAGGACCTCCATCAGGTGCGCCATCGCCTCCTCGGTGCTGCGGTCGGGGGCGAAGCGGAAGTTGACGAACATCCAGGCCTCATCCGGGATGGTATTGGTGGCCACGCCGGATTCGAGGTGGACGATGTTGAGGCCTTCCTTGTAGGTGCAGCCGTCAATCTCGATGTCGCGGGGCTGGTAGTTGGCCACGTTGAGCATCACCGGCGCCAAGGTGTGCGCCGCGTTGGAGCCGAGCCAGGCGCGGGCTGAGTGCGCACGGGTGCCGTGGGCAGTAACGCGCACGCGGATGGTACCTTGGCAGCCTGCCTCGATCATGGCGCCCGAGGGCTCACCCAGCAGAGCAAGGTCTCCCTGCAGCCACTCCGGGTGATCCTTCTGCAGGTGGCCCAGGCCGTTGAATTCGGTGGCGACCTCCTCGCCCTCATAGGCGATGACCGTGAGATCGTGCTTGAGCTCATCGGAGTTGTACAGCTGCGCAAAAGCGTTGAGGTAGACGGCCATACCGGACTTCATGTCCACGGTGCCGCAGCCATACATGATGCTGCCGTCCTCCGACATGGTGTGGGGCACGTTATCGGCCAGGGGCACGGTATCGATATGACCGGCGAGGACCACGCGGCTTTCAAGGCCCCGGTTCGTCCGGGCACACACGGTGTTGCCGTAGCGTTCCACCTCTACTTTGCTCTGGTCCAGACCACGCAGGGCCTCTTCGACCGCATCGGCGATCGCTTGCTCGTGGTGCGAAGGGCTAGGGATATCCACCAGGGCCTTGGTCAGCTCAATGGGATCGGAGAAGAGATTTAAAGTCACAACCCGCCATGCTAGCGCCCCCGGTTGCTTAGTGCATTGCGTAAAGTACTTCCCGTTGCAAACAATCAACAGCGTTGAAGGTGATTTCCCTATGGCTGCGGCCACTCAACTCAAAACCCGCCACCTCACCATGATGGGCCTCGGCTCCGCGGTGGGGGCGGGCCTCTTCCTAGGCGTCGGCCTGGGCATCCAGGTATCCGGCACCTCCGTCCTTATTTCCTATGCGGTGGCTGGTGCGCTCATCGCCTTGGTGATGTGGATGCTCGGCGAGATGGCCGCCGCCCGGCCTTCGTTGGGTGCTTTCTCTACCTATGCGGGCCAGGCCTTCGGGCCCTGGGCCAGGTTTACATTGGGCTGGATTTACTGGTTCATGCTGGTCATGGTGATGGGCGCGGAGATAACCGGTGCCGCGGCGATTGTCTCCAACTGGTTCGGGGTGGACCCCTGGATTCCCGCGTTAGTCGCCGTGGTCTTTTTCGCCGTGGTCAACTTTGCCGCCGTGGGTGGCTTCGGCGAATTCGAGTTCTGGTTCGCCATCATCAAGGTCGCCACGATTGTGGCCTTCCTGGGCGTCGGCGTGCTCATGGCACTGGGTATCCTGCCGGGCATGGACCTCTCCGTGGCAGGCCACAACTTCACAGAGAACTTCCTCCCCAACGGCGGCCCTGGTTTTGCCGCCGGTTTGCTCGCCGTGGCTTTCGCTTTCGGTGGCATCGAGCTGGTCACCATTGCTGCGGCAGAATCCGAAGACCCAGCCCACAACGTGGCCACTGCCGTGCGCGCCATCATCGTGCGCATCATGGTCTTCTACATCGGCTCCATTTTGGTCATCACCATGGCTTTGCCTTTTAGCTCCATCCAGGACGCCGATGTCGCGGCGGACTCGCCCTTCACGCTGGTCCTCGCCGCCGCGAAGATCCCCTTCGCCGCCGGATTCATGGAAGCCATCATCGCCTTGGCGCTGCTGTCCGCCTTCAATGCGCAGATTTACGCCACCTCCCGCTTGGTCTACGACATGGCCAAGGACCACAGCGCACACCACGTCTTCCTCAAGACCAACGCCTCCGGCTCCCCCATTTACGCGGTGGTGCTCTCCATCATCTTCGCCTTTGCGTCGGTGGTGCTGCAGTACTGGAACCCGCCGGGGCTTCTGGCCTTCCTCTTCAACGCGGTGGGCGGCTGCCTGCTGGTCATCTGGTGTTTCATCGTGGCCTCCTACATCAAGCTGCACCCTCAGATGAAGGCCAACGGCGAACTCACCACGCTGCGTGTTCCGGGCTTCCCGTGGCTGCCTTGGGTCACTGCCCTGGCGCTGGTGGGTCTTACAATTCTCATGCTTTTCGACGCCTCCGCCCGCAACCAAGTCCTCGCCGTCCTCATCCTGACCGTGGCCCTAGTTGTGATCTTCCACCTACTACCGGGTAACTCACGGCGCACGACCGAGGCGTAGCTGCTAGGGTGTGAGCCTATGACTTCAGCATCCGCACGCGGCCTGGCAACCATTACCCACGACGGCACCGTCCTGGACGTCTGGTTCCCCGCAGTTCACACCGATATCTCTGTAGAAGCCAGCGGCACCGAACGCTTGGAGGAGGTTCCGCAGCAGTTCGCTGACCTGGTTGGCCCCGACGAGGAGCGCGGCGTCGCCCGCATTGCGGTGGAGACCTCCATCAAGGACCTTGACGAGGCACCCGCCGACACGTACGACGCGTACCTGCGCCTGCACCTACTCTCCCACCGCGCAGTCAAGCCTCACGGCCTGAATGTGGACGGGATCTTCGGCAAGCTGGCCAACGTAGTGTGGACCAACTACGGCCCCTGCGCGGTTGCTGATTTCCAGATGGTCCGCGGCCGCCTCGCCTCCCGCGGCCCGGTCGTGGTCTACTCCGTCGATAAGTTCCCGCGCATGGTGGACTACGTTGTCCCATCGGGTGTGCGCATTGGCGACGCCGACCGCGTTCGTCTCGGCGCCCACCTCGCGGAGGGCACGACCGTGATGCACGAGGGATTCGTCAACTTCAACGCCGGCACCCTGGGCGCCTCCATGGTCGAAGGCCGCATCTCCGCAGGCGTCGTCGTGGGCGATGGCTCCGATATCGGCGGCGGCGCCTCCATCATGGGCACCCTCTCTGGCGGCGGCAAGGAGGTCATCTCCATCGGTGAGCGCTGCCTGCTCGGCGCAAACTCGGGCGTGGGCATTTCGCTTGGCGACGACTCCGTCGTCGAAGCCGGCCTCTACGTCACCGCCGGCACCAAGATCGCGGTCTTTGGCAAGATTGCTCAGGCACTGGACCTGTCCGAGGGCGAGACCGTCAAAGGCTCTAAGCTCTCCGGTGTCTCCGGCGTGCTGCTGCGCCGCAACTCCGTGACCGGCGCCGTCGAGGCCGTGGAGTGGAAGTCTGAGGCTGTGGCTCTCAACGAGGATCTGCACAAGAACTAAACGCTGCTGCCTGAGGCCCCTGTTTCTGCGGGGGCCTTTTGCGATCGTGGCCTAAGCCTCCGAGGCGCATGCTTCCTGTCCCCGGGCACGCGCCGCTACGGGGCCTCGCCCCGCCCTACCAATTCTCCCCTTATGCCCACTTACCGCTCGCGGCTGCCTACAATGCTAAAGGTGACTGCTCAAAACGATTCCTCACCTAGCTCACTCGGCAGCGGCTTGAAAGTCCGCCACCTGACCATGATGGGGCTGGGCTCCACCATTGGCGCAGGCCTTTTCTTAGGCACCGGCGTTGGCATTTCTGCCGCTGGCCCCGCGGTCCTCTTGGCCTACCTCATCGCGGGTTTCCTTGCCATCTTGGTCATGCAGATGCTCGGTGAGATGGGCACGGTAATCCCCGCATCCGGCTCCTTTTCCGAATACGCCGAGCACGGCATTGGCCGCTGGGCAGGCTTTACGCAGGGCTGGATTTATTGGCTTGCCACCGTCGCCGTCCTCGGCGCGGAAATTACGGGCGCTGCTGGTTTCATCGGCGCATGGTTCGACTGCCCGCCGTGGATCCCCGCGGCCGTCTGCGTGGCACTCTTCGGCACCATCAACCTCCTGCGCGTGCGTTTATTTGGTGAGTTTGAGTACTGGTTCGCCTTCATCAAGGTCGCCGTCATCATTGCTTTCCTTGTCATCGGTGCGCTGCTCATCTTCGGTCTGCTCCCCGGCCACACCTTCATCGGCACGTCAGTCTTCCTTGCCGACGGTTTCATGCCCAACGGCCTTGGCGGCGTGGCCGCCGGCCTGCTCGCCGTGGCCTTCGCCTTCGGCGGCATCGAGGTTGTCGCCATCGCCGCGGCGGAATCCGAGGACCCCGAGAAATCCCTCGTCAACGCGGTACGCACAACCATTACCCGCATTTCGGTGTTCTACCTGGGCTCTGTCCTCGTTATCACCTTCCTCCTGCCCTATTCTTCGCTCGGCTCCGCGCAATCTGCCGCCGAGTCGCCGTTCACCATGGTCTTGGACCGCGCCGGAATCCCAGGCGCTGCGGCCATTATGGAAGTGGTCATCGTCCTCGCGCTGCTCTCTGCTTTCAACGCGCAGATCTATGCTTCCTCCCGCATGATGCACTCGCTGGCTAGCCGCGGTGAAGCCCCCAAGCTCTTCGCGTCGACAGACAGCCGCGGCGTCCCGACTGCGGCCATCGCGTTGTCTGTCATTCTTTCCGCGGTGATGGTTGTTCTCAACTATGCAGATACCGGGTGGCTGCTGTCCTTCATGCTCAACGCCGCTGGAGCCTCGCTGCTCATCGTGTGGGTCTTCATCGCGGTGAGCCAGTTGCGCCTGCGCCCGCAGCTCGAGGCCATCCACCCGCTGCCGGTGCGCATGTGGGCCTACCCTTACCTCACGTGGTTCGCCCTGGCACTCTTTGCAGCTATTGCGGTACTCATGCTTACCGACGCCTCCGCCCGCATCCAGCTCTTCTCCGCCGCCACCATGTTCGCTGTGCTAGCCATCGCCGGCGTCATCAATGCCAAGGCCCGCGGCATCTCCCCTACAGCCCGGCTGCCCTTACCTACCGCAGAGGAACTCAAAACCCGCTAGCCGCTCCTCGCCGCCCTGCTCGCCTCCGCGCCTCTTCTCGCAACCGCGCCCCTTCCTCGCTGTCACTCCACCCCCCTTCGCGCTCACCAGCACACGATGTAGCGCCGTTTCTCCGCTCTCGGTGGCCGGCAAGGGCATACCGCGTGAGCCGTCACCCCGACAAGCGCCCTTCGCGATCACCAACAATGGGCGGGCAATGACAGGCGCCTGCCACCGTGACCGCAAAGGTAGGTGGACCCGAGCGGCGCCTCTTCCCCTCCGCCTCTTCCCTTCACGCTCACGGCTGGGACGTGGGGCGTCGGCAATGGGCACTCGGTGAGCGCGAACGGTGCTCGATGCAATTCCCGGCTCCGATGTAGTTTCCAACCCAGCTCCACCCTTCGCGATCACCGCCGAACGCTCTAGCAGCTAATCAGCGATCCCGGTGAGCGCCAGGGGTAGGGTCCAGGCAGCGGTTCTCTCCACCCCGCCACATCACCACCCGCCCTTCGCGCTCACCAGCGAATGCTTTAAGGGCACAGAATCGATTCCGGTGGCCGCGAAGGGTGGGGCCAGCACCCGTACGAAGGGCGTGGGCCGGGTCGAGCAGCCAGGCTGCGCTATTTGCTACTTGGCGGAGTCCCCAATGGGGCTAACCAAGAGATAATGAAGATGAATGCCGCAGGAAAATTAGCGACACGTCAACATAACCCCCGGAAAACTGGACTTCGAACCCGAGTTATCCACAGGTAGGTAGTTGACTATCGACGCGTCGTGAAGCAATGCATACCTTGAGCTTCATGAAGGCATGGACAACCGCGGAGCTCCGTGAGATGGGACTGAGCAAGGAGGCAATCAGGCGGAAGCTCCGCGCGGGAAAACTCTTTCGTGTGCACCGGGGAATTTACAGCGATGAGTGGTCGCCGCTGGCCGTGGCACGCGCCCTAGCTCACGGGCTGAGTCGAATACATTTCACGGGTAAGACCGCGCGGGAAATTCACTTGGGGCGGAAGTTGACGTTCCCGCTGGAAGCCGAGGGGCCGCGCACGCTCAAAGGGAAGAACTTTCGGGTGACGCATTCACGGCTTTCGGCTACAACCAAGGTGAATGACCTGCCTGTGGTCCAGGTGCTGTGGGCTGCTCGTCGTTTAGCATCTGCTTGCGGGCAGCTGCTGGAAGAACACTATCGAGGCAAGACTGGGCCTGAGCGCTTGAGCAAAGACCAGCGGAGAATGCGTCGAATTCCCCGGCGTTTGAAGGAGACTATTCGTCACACGCCCATCGGCGCGGACAGCGTGCCGGAGCGCCAGCTGAGCCGAAGGCTACGAGCGGACGGGATCTTTCCCGAGCACAACGCGCTCATTGCGAACTACCGCTTTGACCTGAAGATGGGCAAGCTCATCGTCGAGGTCGACGGCTGGGAGCACCACAAAAATAGTCGTGCCTTTCAAGCAGACCGCTCGAAGCAGAACGCCGCGGTGGCTCATGGATATACGGTTTTGCGCTTTACTGCCGACGATATCCGCTACCACCTCGACGATGCCGTACTTCTCATCAAAACCACACTTGAACAGCTCAAAGGGCGTAAACCGAAGCTGCCGGCTGTGGTGATGCAGCCCTTCTGGGAATGGCATGTTTGCATGTAACCCTTGCCTTCATGACAAGTTTTCTTTACACTCAGGCATGTAAGAACGACACACCGTAAAGGAGACCACATGGCCGAGCACCAGAATATGGTCCGCAAATGGCGTCGGTGGCTCGAGATGTCTCAAGCTGACCTCGCTGAACGGGCGGGCGTGTCCCGCCAAACAATTGCCAATATCGAGCGCGGCAACTACTCCCCATCTGTGTACCTAGCTCTCGATATTTGCCGTGAACTAGGAAAGCCCGTCGAAGAAATCTTTGGAGATGAACAACATGATTAACGCCATTGCCAACTACACGCTCCGCGAAATTGATCGCGCCTCCCACGACGAATTCGAACGCGAAACTTGCTACAAGGCCCTCGCCATCAGTGCTTCCCCGACGATGTTCCTCGAACTCGTCGCAGCAGCCATCCTTGCCTGGGTCCTTCCTGGTCAAATGAGCATGCTCTGCTTCCTCGCCATCGCGCCGTCTGTCATCGGCAATGCCATCGGCACAGCATGGCTACGCAAACGCGTCGCTACCCCACTTGCTGGCCGCAACTGGGCTGCAATGGCCGTTTACTTCATACCGGTAATTGCGATTTTCACGGGAGTCGCTTATAACGCCTATGCGCCAGCCGACGGCCACAACCCCACCGCCTATCTAGCCGGCACCGCAGTTGGCGCTATCACTGTCCTAGTCCTCGCCCCATTCATCCGCCGCCTTCAGCACCGCCGCGACCAAGAGCGCCTGGACGCCGAACTCGACGACTAGGCAGCTCTCCCTTCCGTCGCATCCCCCCGCCCTTCGCGCTCACCGCGGACGGCGGGCTTTGCTGTTTGCGGGCGCCAGTGAGCGCGAAGGGTGCAGGGCTTGTCGACGCTCTCCCTTCGCGCTCACCGCATCAGCGAAAAGACCCCACCGGTCGACGCTGGTGAGCGCGAAGGGAGGGGCGGGGCGAAGGTCCGATATTAGGCCGGCTCGGTCTCATGGACCACGACCGGCGCCTTGGGCGTCGAACGGAAGGTCCACAGCTTGTTGAAGATGAAGTTGATCGGCATCGCCACCACGATCGAAATGGCATTGGCCCAGTAATACATCGTGCGGAAGCCCGTCGAGTCATCGAAAATATCGGGCGGCAGCTGCAGCGGCGAGGTCGGATTCATCAGCAGGTACTGCACCGCGAGGGTCACCAAATACGCGCCAATGCCCGTAATGAGGAACGGGAAGAAACCCCGCAACCACGAGACTTTGCTAACGGATTTAAAAGTCCACATGCGGTTGAGCTGGTAATTCCACGTATTCGCAACGAGGAAGGCGATGGTGGAAAAAAGCATGAACCAGCGCACGTGAAACTGGGTGCCGAAGAGGTTGAACATCGCGTCATGCGGCGTAGCGCCGAACCAGGACAATCCACACTTTGCGGCCAGGATTGAAACTGCAATATTGACCAACGCGCCCGAACCGCCAACCAGACCGAACTTAATGAACTGGCCAAAATTCGAGGCAAAGCGAGCAAAGCTCAGATCCGCCATGGACACGCCCTTCGTACAAAATGCTCAATTATAATGAATAAAACTTCGTTTGAGTTTAGTCCCTCATTCAGCGCAAACTAAAACGCACACCGCAATAGCGCCCAATCTCACAGCTGAAACTCCCGTTTGCGGCCGGCAACTGGATCGCTAAAACTCAAAGCGACATGGGAAAGCAGCAGCGGCGTGGAGAAATCATAAAGATCCAAGCCTCGATCCACGGGATAAGTATCATCCCCCACAATCGGATGTCCCAGGTGGTTGAGCACCACGCGAATCTGGTGGGTATGGCCGGTCAGTGGCCAGACATCGGCGACCGCCCCCCGAGCGCGCACCCGAGTCACCGTAGGCGTGCCGGAAGGATCCACGCGGACCTGACGCTCACCACGCACCCGTCGCATGCCCAGCCGCACCGTGCCGTCGAAGGAGAAGGGCACGACCACCTGAGCCCGGTAGTGCTTCACCACCGCACGCTCCTGAAAGAGTTGCTGATACGCAGCGCGCGTGCGGGGGTTGCGCGAGCACAGCACCAGGCCCGACGTCAACCGGTCCAGCCTGTGCAGCGGCACGATGGAGTCCTCCCCGTAATCCACGCGCAGCCGCGTCTGCAGGGTCTCGCGGACGATGCGCCCATTCGACGTCGTGGGCAAGAAATGCGGCTTATCGACGACTATCAGGTCCCCATCCTCATACACCACCCGATAGTCAAAGGGAATAGGCTCTTCGGACGGCACCGAAGGGTGATACCATGCCAGCGTTGGGCCGGGAAGCACAGTGCCCGGTTCTAAGCGAGTACCGGGCGAAAACGCGGAATCGCCCGCCTCACCTGCCCAATAGGTAGGTGAGGCGGGCACGATGCCAGTGAGCATCACCTTACGCGGGCTAATCCCCTCCCGCGCCGGCGGGCGAAAGGCCACTTACTCAGCCAAGCGCGCCACCGCCGCCGCGATGCGCTCGTCCGTACCGTTGAGGCCAATGCGCACGAACTGCTCGCCCGCCGGGCCATAGAAATCACCGGGGGCAACGAGGATGCCACGCTCGGCCAGCCAGTCAACGGTCTCGCGGCAGTTCTCACCGCGCGTTGCCCACAGGTAGAGCCCAGCCTCGGAGTGCTCGATCCTAAAGCCCGCGCCAGTCAGCGCCCGCATGAGATCCACACGGCGCGCGGCGTAGCGTTGGCGCTGGAGGGCTTCGGAGGGGTCGTCGTCAAGCGCGGCGACCATGGCCGCCTGAATGGGGCCTGGAACGATGAGCCCTGCGTGCTTGCGTAGCTCCAGCAGCTCCGCGATGAGCTGGGCATCGCCCGCGAAGAAACCGGCGCGGTAGGAGGCCATGTTCGCACTCTTGGAGAGCGAATGCATGGCGATGAGCCCGGTGCTGTCGCCATCGGTCACGCGCGGATCCAGAATGGACACCGGCAGGTTCTCATCATCCCAGCCCAAGCCCATGTAGCACTCATCCGAGGCCACGATGGCGTTATTCTCGCGCGCCCAGGCGACGATCTCACGCAGCTTCTCGACGCCCAGCACCCGGCCCGTCGGATTCGACGGCGAGTTGATGAACACCAGCGAGGCATCCTGGAAATCCTCGTCGGCGCGCAAGGGCTTGGCACCGGCCAGGAGCGCACCGACTTCATAGGTGGGATAAGCAACCGTCGGGAAAGCCACGGTTTCCCCGCGCATGCCCAGCAAAGTGGGCAGCCAGGCGATGGCCTCCTTGGTGCCGATGACCGGCAGCACCGCGTCCACGTTCATGTTGTAACGGCGCTCAAGCGCCTTCGCGATGGCCTCACGCAACTCCGGGGTGCCCTGAGTCTGCGGGTAACCGGGAGCCTCGGCCGCTGCGGACAGCGCTAGCTGCACGCCAGGGGCAACCGGATCGACGGGGTTGCCCACCGATAGGTCAACGATCCCGTCCGGGTGCGCCTGTGCTTTCTTCTTGGCGTCAGCAAGCGAGTTCCACGGAAAATCCGGGAGTGTGTGTCCAAGCGGCGTGCGGCTCATGGTCTACTCCTGGTTCTGAGGCGGGAGTGCAGCAATCATCGGGACGTCAAAGTCCTGCGGGCCGAGAGCTGCTGCGCCACCCGGGGAGCCGAGATCATCGAAGAAGGCAGCGTTGGCGTCGTTGTAATCCAACCATTCATCCGGGACATCATCTTCGTAGAAGATGGCCTCCACCGGGCACGCCGGCTCACAGGCGCCGCAGTCCACGCACTCGTCCGGGTGGATGTAGAGCATGCGCTTGCCCTCGTAGATGCAGTCGACCGGGCACTCTTCAACGCAGCCGCGGTCCATCACGTCGACGCAAGGCTGCGCGATGGTGTAAGTCATAAGGTGTTTAAACTCCTGTGTGTCACGGGTTTTCTACGACTAACAGTATGCTACTCCGAGGCGAAAAATGGCCAAACGCTACCCGCGATTCCCGCGGCGAACAGCAGCAGGCTGAGAATATTATTGGCCAGCAGGCTGCTATCCCCCATGGCGGCTCCCAGCATGAACGCGAGAAATCCTCCCACCCAGGCCAGCCCTGGCGTACCTGCGATGTAGGGATTCTCACTCCACAGACGCGCTGTGCGGGTCAACACCCCGTTGAACCAGAAGGCGATGAGGATGGTGATGGGAAAGGCCATCCCGGATTCGCCGGGCCACGGCAGGCGCGCGGTGAGATAGACCACCTCGAGTGTCAATGAGCAGAGTGCGCCTAAGACGAGCCACACCAGGCCACCTATTTGCTCGCCACGGGAGAAATCAGTGCGAATGGCGCGCTCGGTCATTTCTCCCCCAGCAATGTTTCCTGCGGCTCCCCCTGGCCAAGCTGGTAGAACTCCTGGCGCAGCAGCGGCATGGTGAGCAGGTTGGACAAGGCATAGGCGGCGGGAACTCGCGCGGGTTCCGTGAGTCCCGCTTGGGCGGCGTGGGGGTTGACGGTGGTGAGGGAGCCGTCGGCAAGCCAGATCTGCGTGGCGTGGGCCAGCATCGCGGCGCGCTTGGCAGCAAGTGCCGCGTCGCTGAGCTCGTAGGTCACATCGCAGCCGGCGTTGGTGAAGTTGTCCAAGTACGCCTTATCCGGCAAGCTCCAGCCCTCCGGAGGCATGACAGCCTCGAGGCCGCGATAGTGCGCGGCACGCTCAAAGACCGCCCACCAGATACGCTGCTCCGGCTCGGCAGCCGCATGCACGGCCTTGTGCACCGCGATGTGGTCGGGGTGCCCGTAGCCGCCGTCCGGTCCATAGGCCAGCACCGCGTGGGGACGCAGCTGTTCTAGGTGGCCGCGCAACAAATCTGCGGCCTCATCCACACGGTTGACCAGGGCCCGCGGATTCTCATGAGCAGGCGAGCCTTCCATCCCGGAATCACGGAAGTGCCCAAAACCGCCCAGCTGGATGCCCTCGATTCCTAAAGCATCGAGCGCGTGCTTGAGTTCCCAGGCGCGGAACCCTCCCAGCTGATCTGTTTCCGCGAGGCCTTGGTAGGGCTCACCGATGATTTCGCCCTCCTCTCCCAGCGTCGCGGTAATCACGGTGACCTCAGCACCGCGCGCGGACAAATCCGCCAGCGTGCCACCGGTAAAGAGCACCTCATCATCCGGGTGAGCGTGAACAGCCACGACGCGGTAGCCCGTGAGATCCTTAATCATCGTCTTTCCTCCACTGCGGTGCGCTAATCAGACCGGAATCCCAGTCCTTAATGCTTTGTCCGGGGCCAACAATACCCTTGCCCAAAGCATGGACTCGCACCTCATTGAGCAGCGGGACGAAGAGCACTTCTTCCCTGTTAAGGTGCCCTACCCGTTCTTCGGCGGCCTCGGAATCCAGCTCACCGGAGAGGATGCCAAGGGCGGTTTCCGCGGAATTGTCTGGGCAGAATCCCGACAGCGTTGCCGCTGGGCGCGTCGGCGTTGCGCACACGAAGTAATTGGCCAAGCTCATCGCGTCGTTTCCGTTCTCATCCCACGCCACCACGGCATCCACCTTGCCCGCCGGAAGCAGGTCGGAGGTAATGGTGGTCAGGCGTTCGGTGACGACCTCCGCGTCGATGGCCTTGGCCTGCAGCACGTCCACGATGGTGGTGGCTGCAGCCAAGGCAGTAGGGTTCTGGGGATCCACACCGATGCGCACGGGCTTGCGTCCTGCCCGCTCCCGCAGCGGGGCAAGCTCCGAGTTGCTGTCGAAGGGATTGTGTCCGGGCTCCAGCTCCGAGGCGCGGCCGGTGGCCAAGCGGGCTATCTGGTCGGTATCCAGAAGCGAGGCTAACGCACGGCGCTGGGGCTGGTCGTTGAGAGCGCCCTCCGCGGCAGACATTTCCAAGCGGAGCTGGCGTTGCCGTGTCACCACACCGGTATTGACATTGCTGAGCAGGCTCAAGTTCTCCAGGGTGGTCTGTTGCGGGGTGAAATCAGCAAAACCGATCTGGCGCGAGCGCAGCATATTCACCGCCTGCGCGGTATCGCGAACCGCGCGCAGCTGGATGACGTCAATATTCGCGGGATCCTCTCCCCAGAAGCGGTCATTGCGGTTGAGAGTGATGATTCCTCGCCCGCGGTCCATGCTTTCCACGAGGTAGCGCCCAGCGGAGGCGGGGATCCCGTCGGCCAGCACTGAAGCGAAATCCCTGTCTTCTAGAAGGTGGGAGGGCATCAGATGGGCAAAAAGTTTGTGCCAGCCTTCGACGCGGTGGTCGAAGTCCACGGTCACCACCCGCCCATTGCCGGAGGTCCGCACAGCCGAGATCGCCCGATAGCCAGAAATATTCTTAGTCCCCGGGGTGCGCATTATCTGGGACCACAAATAGTTAAAGTCGGAACCGCTGATCGGCGTGCCATCAGACCATTGGGCTGGCGCGGCGATGGTATAGCGCACACGCATCGCAACGCCTTCGGGGGCTTCGATCTCCTCGGCAGATTCCAGGACATCCGTGTCCATCTCGGTGCCGTGGAACGCAGAGGGCAGCACTAGCTCCGCAATCTGGTTAACCAGCTCGGAATTGTTTGCCACCAGGTGCGGATTGAGCCCGCCGCGCAGCGGGTCGACCCCGATGGACACGGTGCTGCGCTTCGGCAGAAGGTCTTCTTCGGGTGCTGCTTCAGGTGGCGGGGACGTCGTGCTGGAATTCGTTGGAGTGGCGCTGCGATCATCCTCGTCCACCACCGGCGGCGGGCCAGGGTTAGCCTGGCAGGCCGTCAGCAGAGCGGCTGCGAGGATAACGCTGAGCCGGGGCAGGAAACGGTTCACTCCACACAACCTTTACGTTCTAAAAAACTTTCCCCACCACTGTAGCGGCGCGAGGGGCGCCGCTTAGCGAGCTACTTGTTGAGCTGCTTAGCGCGTGCGGCCGCGCGCTTGCGATCGGTGGCAGAAAGCTCAACCTTGCGCACGCGCAGGACCTTCGGGCCGACCTCGACGCACTCGTCGGTGCCACAGAACTCCAGCGCCTCATCGAGGGACAGGGTCTTGGCCTTGGCCAAGGTCACGGTGGCATCCGCGGTGGCGGAGCGCATGTTGGTCAGCTTCTTTTCCTTGGTGATGTTGATATCCATATCCTCATCACGGTTGTTGGCGCCGACAACCATGCCCTCGTAGGCCTCCATGCCCGGTTCCACGAAGAAGTCACCGCGGTCCGCCAGCTGCTGCAGAGCGTAGGCGGTGATCTGGCCGGAACGGTCGGCCACGAGCGAGCCGGTCGGGCGAGCCTTGATGTCGCCGGCCCAGACGTCGAGGCCGTCGGAGATGGAGTTCGCGATGCCGGAGCCGCGGGTCTCCGTCAGGAACTGGGTACGGAAACCGATGAGGCCGCGGGCCGGGATGCGGAAGACCATGCGGACCCAGTCGCCCTCGCGGACGTCCATGGACTGCATTTGGCCCTTGCGGGTGGCCAGCAGCTGGGTGATGGCACCCTGGTGCTCAGACGGGGAATCGATGGTGAGCATCTCGTAGGGCTCCATGGTCTTGCCATCGATGACCTGGGTAACCACCTGCGGCTTGCCGACGGTCAACTCGAAGCCCTCGCGGCGCATGTTCTCAATGAGCACAGACAGGGCCATCTCGCCGCGGCCCTGAACCTCCCAAGCATCCGGGCGCTCAGTCGGCAGCACCTTGATGGAGACGTTACCGATGAGCTCCTGGTCCAGGCGGGCCTTGACCATGCGGGCGGTGAGCTTATCGCCGCCGCCCTGGCCTGCCATCGGGGAGGTGTTGACACCAATGGTCATGGAGATGGCTGGCTCATCGACCTTGATGCGCGGCAGCGGCTCTGGGTGCTCGACGTCCGCGATGGTGTCACCAATCATGATGTCGGAGATACCGGAGATGGCAACGATGTCACCGGCGATAGCCTCGGTATCCGGCTGACGCTGGAAGCCGACGGTGCGCAGGAGCTCCGCCACCTTGACGGTCTTGGTGTGCATCTCCCCTTCCTCGTCATAGTGCATCCAGGCCACCTGCTGGCCCTTCTTGATGGTGCCGGAGTAGATGCGCAGCAGAGCGATACGGCCGAGGAAGTCATCGGAGTCGAGGTTGGTCACGTGCGCCTGCAGAGGAGCGTCGACCTTGGCGGAGGGCTCGGGGAGGACGTCATAGATGACGTCAAAAAGCGCCTGCAGGTCATCGGCGTTCGGGACATTACCGTTGCCCGGGTTCTCCGTGGAGGCCTTGCCCTCGCGGCCGGAAGCGTAGAGAACCGGCAGATCCAAGAGCTCCTCGGCGGCAGCGGCTGCTTCCTCATCCTCCAAGCCGGCAGCGATTTCCAGAAGCAGGTCCTGGGCCTCGGTGACGACCTCATCGATGCGGGCGTCGGGGCGGTCGGTCTTATTCACGCAAATGATGACCGGCAGCTTCGCCTCCAGAGCCTTGGTGAGCACGAAGCGGGTCTGCGGGAGGGGGCCTTCGGAGGCGTCGACAAGCAGCACAACGCCGTCAACCATCGAGATACCGCGCTCGACCTCGCCACCGAAGTCGGCGTGGCCCGGGGTGTCGATGACGTTGATGATGAGATCCCCGCCGTCCTTACCCAGGCCCTTGCGGTGGATGGCGGTATTTTTCGCCAGAATGGTGATGCCGCGCTCGCGCTCCTGATCGTTGGAGTCCATGACGCGATCCGAGTGTTCGCCATGGTCGCCGAAAGCGCCGGACTGCTCCAGCATGCCGTTGACGAGGGTGGTTTTACCGTGGTCAACGTGCGCGACGATGGCTACGTTACGGAACTCAGTATTACTCACGTGTGGGGTGCTCCTTAAAGCATGATGCGTTAGCGGTATGAACGGCCCTTAAATATACTCTCTAGCCCTTTCATGTGCAGCATCGCGCGTACCATCCCGCAGAGCGCTGCGGGATGTAACAGAATGGTATCAACAGCCGACATACCGCACAGTAGACCTCTGTTTAGAGTTGACTACATCAAAAAAGTGAATATTGTGGCAGCAGATACTATTGTGGCGCATGTGAATTAGTTTCTGCCGTCACGTCCCCCACCCACACACAAGGATTTTCCATGGCCTTTTCCGAACAGCACTCTTCCCGCTCCGCCCGTCGTGGCGTCGCCGGACTTACTGCTGCCGTGATGATGGGCCTACTCAGCATCACGCCCGCGCATGCCGGCGCCCCCGACCTCTCCTCGCTGGTGAACATCCCACAGAGCAGTAGCCCGCTGGACAGCCTCGGCCGTCCCACCCCGGAGACACAGGAGCGTGTTCGCGCTTTCGCGGCACAGCCATGGATCCCGCAGGAGGCCCGCAGCGCCATCCTCACCGCACTTAATTTCACCGCCGGTGAAGGCGGCGAGGGCGGCGTAGCCATGCCGGAAGGAAATAACCCCGGCTTCCGCCAGTTCTACTGGCCCACGGTCTCCGCGCAGTGCATCGGCGGGCAGGGCGATTCGGTTGGCTCCGCTATCGCCGTGCCCGGCCCGACCGACATGCCGGCCCCAGGTGCAGGCGAAGGCGAAACCGTCTTCCTCTTCACCGCGCTGGGTACCCCGACCGCCGCTGAAGAGCAGGGCGCCATGCACGTCCAGTGGTTCAACTTGGACACCTTCCAGTTCGGCACCACTCCCCTGTTCAACAACGGCATCAACACCGATGGACCCACCACGGTCTCGGGCCGTGCAACGACTGGCAAGGGCACCGTCGTGGCGGTCCTCTCTGGTGCGGTCAACACTGCTGAATCCTCGTGTTCCTTCCCACCTACCGCGGCTTACCTCGAGGTGAACTAATGAGCACTGACCTGCACCCAGTCAAGCAAGAGACCTTCAATACCGCCGACAACATCAATGTCGACCCGAAAGGTTTCCAGCGCGAGGTAGACACCTACCGGGTCACCGACTTTGGCCTCTACATGGCCCGCGGTGCTAACCACCCGCGCTTCGGCTACCTCGAGTCTTGGCTGCTGCCGGACCTTGGCCTGCGCGCCAACATCTTCCACTTCCGCGAGGGTGTGGATGTGCACCAGGACTTCTACATCGACGTTGCCGATATCGACATTGACGGGGACGTGTGGACCACCCGCGATCTCTACGTCGACTTGGTCTCCACCTCCGGCGAGCCGGTCGATGTACTCGACATCGACGAGCTAGCCGCCGCCACCTCCAACGGCCTCATCAGTGCCGAGGAAGCTGAGCGCGCCATGGAGCGAACCCTGACCGCCGTCGAAGGCATTACGCGCTACGGCGATGACGCCATGAATTGGCTGCGTACGCTGGGCATGGACCTTACTTGGGCAGAAAATGTGGAGCTCGTTCCTGCCGAGTAACCTAGGGTGAGTACTTCTCCCCTATCTTAAAGGATGTGAGCCATGGCCGGTGGCCTCTATGCCCTGCTTGACGACGTCGCCCTGATCGCCCGCTCCGCTGCCTCCAGCGTCGACGACGTGGCAGCTTTGGCCGGAAAGACTTCGGTGAAAGCCGCCGGAGTCGTTGTCGATGATGCCGCCGTCACGCCCCAATATGTCCAGGGCGTCAAGCCGCAGCGTGAGCTGCCGATGATTTGGCGTATCACCAAGGGCTCGCTGATCAACAAGCTCGTCATCATCCTGCCGATCGCGCTCATCCTGTCGTGGATCGCGCCCTGGGCGCTCACCCCCATCCTCATGTGCGGTGGTGCTTACCTGTGCTTCGAGGGCGCAGAGAAGATCTTCCATGCTGTCCTCCACCGCGGTGAGAAGGACGAACAGACCGTGGAAGAAAAGGGCCCCGATGCCGAGGACTCCCTGGTCAAGTCCGCTATCACCACGGACCTTATCCTCTCAGCCGAAATTATGGTGATTTCCCTTAACGAGGTCATCGACCAACCATTCTGGCTGCGCCTGGGCGCCTTGGTCACCGTTGGTGTCCTCCTCACCTTGGGCGTCTACGGCGCCGTTGGACTGCTAGTCAAAATGGATGACATCGGCGTGGCCCTGCTCAAGCGCCACGATGGTGACTCTGCCCTGGGCACCGCGTTGGTGAAGGGCATGCCCATTGTGCTCAATATCATCGGCATCATCGGTACCGCCGCCATGCTGTGGGTCGGCGGCCACATCGTGGTCAAGGGCCTGAGCGAATTCGGCGCCGAGCAGCCTTATGGCTTTATCCACCACGTGACCGAGAGCATCAACAACGGCGTCCTCGCCTGGTTGGCGGACACCGGTTTGTCCATGTTGTGCGGCTTTATTTTGGGCGCCGTTATCGTCACCATCATCATGGCGGTCAAGGCCACCGCGGAGCGCGTTAAATAAACATCGCGAGCGACACTGCCATGACCGCCATACCGGCGATAAGGCCGTAGATGGCACAGTGGTGTTCGCCGGTCTCCTCCGCCGTGGGCAAGAGCTCATCGAGGGAGATGAACACCATGATGCCGGCGATGACGGCGAAGCTGATGCCGAAAGTCATCGGCCCGATAAACGGCATCAGCAGCGCGAAGCCGATGAGAGCGCCGAGGGGCTCGGCCAAGCCCGATAGCGTGGCCCACCAGAAGGCTTTCTTGCGTGACCCCGTTGCGCTGCGCAGGGGTACCGCCACCGCAATGCCCTCGGGGTGTTGTGGATGGCAATAGCTACGGCAACGGGAATAGCAATCTCTGGGGCTTCCAGGCCCGAGAGGAACGTGGCGAAGCCCTCGGGGAAATTGTGGATGGCCAGCGCGAAGGCAGTGAACATGCCGGTCTTCATCAGCCTCTTGCGGCGTGCTTCTTCCTCAGTGGTGGCCGGCTCGTGCGGGTTGATCTCCTCCGGCACGAGGCGGTCAATGATGGCGATAATCGCAATGCCCGCGAAGAAGGCCCCCATCATCGTCCAGGTGGCGCGCGCCTCGTCCCCGAGAGTGCTCTCTAGCTTCTTCAGGGCCTCCGGCAGGATTTCCATGAAGGAGACGTAGAGCATCACGCCCGCGGACAAACCCAGGGCAGCCGCCATGAACTTCGGGCCGGGCTCGCGCTTGCCGACGGCTAGGGCGCCACCGATAGACGTCGACAAGCCAGACAGCAGCACGAGGCTGAAAGCGAAGGCAATGGTGGCTAAGTCCATAGTGGGAAACTATAGCTTGTCGGAGTTCTCCTCTGGGGGTAGCACCAGTGACTCGCCATCCTTCACGGTTGGATCATCGTCAGTGTATTCGCCGGTTTCATAGTCATAGCCCACCGCGTGGCCTTCTTCATCCGTGCGTGCGTACCATTCGGTGACTTCCGCTGCGGTGGAATCGAACTCCGCACCGGTGGCGTAATCGGAGTCAACCGCAGTCGGCTCAATGGTTAGCGCGAAGTTATCGCCGTGCTCGCGCACGCCATGGATGACGGCGTTGGAAATTGCCTGATCCTCGTAAAAGGTACGGATGGCCGCGGGGTCGTGCCGCAATTCTCGAATCAGCGCGATGCACATGAGCACAATGATGACCGCGAAAGGCAGAGCCGTCACGGTAATAAGGTTCTGCAGGCCTTGCAGGGCATTGCGGCCGCCCGCGAGAAGAATCACTACGGCGATTCCCGCCATACACATGACCCAGAAGATGGTGACCCCGGGCTTCGGCTTAGGGTTGCCGCGTTGCGTGAGCTGTGAATTCACGATGGACGCGGAATCCGCCGTGGTGATGAAGAAGACGATGAGCATGACGAGCACGAGCGGCGCCATGATCTGCGACCCCGGCAGGTGATCCAGAACGGTGAAGAAGATATCTTCTGCAGGCGGCATGGAATCAATCGTCCCATCGGGAGCAATATCTCCGTCGCGACGCTGCAGCCAGATTGTCGTTCCGCCCAGGATGGTGAAAGCACACACGATGATGGCGGAAGGAATAAGCAAGACGCCCACAATGTACTGGCGGATGGTACGCCCGCGCGAGATCTTGGCCACGAACACGCCAACGAAGGGCGCCCAGGACACCCACCAGGCCCAGTAGAACGTGGTCCACGAGGACAGGAACGACACCATCTCTTCGCCTTGTCCCATGTTGGCGGAGAGCATGCTCGGCATCTCATCGAGGTACTCAATGATGACGGCGGGCAGCATGTTGGCCAGGAAGGCGGTGGGCCCCACGACAAAGAAGAAGACCGCGAGCCCGAGCGCCAAGACAAGGTTGATGTTGGATAGCCAGCGGATTCCTTTCGATACACCCGAGACCGCGGAGAAGATCGTGCCGATGGACAGCACTATGATGATGACCAGCGCCGCCGTGTTGCCCGTGGTTGACCAGCCGCTGACGATTTCCACGCCGCGACTGATCTGCAAAGCTCCAATACCGAGCGTTGCCGCGGTGCCAAAAAGTGTGGCGATGATTGCTAGCCCGTCGATGATGCGCGCGGGCATGGAGTCCGTCTCGCGGTTGCCAAAAAGCGGCATGAGGATAGAACTCATCAACGGCACTCGCCCGCGGCGGTAGGACACGTAGGCCACACACAGTCCGACGATGGCATAGATTGCCCACGCATTGATTCCCCAGTGCATCGCTGCTTGAGCCATCGCACCCATGACGGCTTCATCGCTGGCGGCCTCATAAGCGCCGGGCCGGGGTGACAGGTAGTAGCTCAGCGGCTCAAAGGGGCCGAAGAAGATAATTCCGATGCCGATGCCGGCTCCAAAGAGCATCGCTGCCCAGCTCACAGTAGAGAACTCCGGCTTCTCTCCATCCACGCCCAAGGGAATTTTTCCGTATTTGGAAAAAGCGAGGATGAGGAGCAAGAACATAAGGAATGTTGCCAGCGTGGTAAAGATCCATCCCAGGTTGCGCATGACCCAATCCAAGGCCGCGGAGGAGGCAGTGAAAACCTGCTCGGGCGCGATGACGCCCCAGGCAACGAATGCCACAATGAGTCCGCCCACGACGATCAAAATGGGTTTGTCCACCCCATACTTCACCTTTTGGTCTTCGATGGACACGCCCGGAACCAAGGCGGGATGGATGTTGTGCGGATAGATAATATCTTTAAGAATCCGCTTAGCCTCGCGCGTACGCTTCTTGCTCTGATCGGTATTGTTCACCGAACTACGAGAATCAGCCGTGATGGGTCTTCACTCCTTATTCGATATGTTGTTGTTTAAGTCTTCTATCGACCGTATCGGAGATCCGGCTCCTGCGTAAGCTTGAGACAAGTCCGTCGATTCCCATCTGACCCACGAGGTGACTGACGCAACTATGGCGCTGTATCCGCTAGCTCCTTCTTATTTTGGTGTCGAGCACGTCGCGGTTCTTGAGCACGTGAACTTCTCCACCGCGTTGAGCATCCCTGGGTTGGCGCAGGAGCCTGCGCTCGTCGACGTTTCCTTGCTCCCCGACCCCACCACCGGGGGCTGGCGCGTACATTCAGCTTTCGGTTTCTTGGGTTCACTCGATGGCGAGGAGTCCGCAGAGTATCCCGCCCTGAATCGACTGCGCACGGCGGCGATGAACCCGGCGACGCATGCCACCGTCGACATTGTCGACGGTGAGGTGGAGATCGCCCTCGCCTTGGGGCTCGACCCGTGGATGGTTCCCGCCAACAACCAACCGGCGGGTACCGCGCTGCTCAACGGCGGACAGGGCGCGCTTGTTCGCGTCGCGGAAGGCGAGCTCACCGCATATCAGCTCCGCACGATGGGCACGGAACAGTTCTTCGTGACGCTCGTGCTTCTCGACGACACCGTCCTCGCCACCCACGACAACCTCGTCCTCGGTCCGTGCGCGGGGCTCTCCGATGCCCCAGCGCTGGCCGCCGCGTTCGCGGCCGCCACCCAATCCGGTGCCTCCCTTGCCGCCCGTGCTTATGCTGCCGCGGGCCGCATCGCAGTGGACCTTCCGATAGACCCCGCCGAGCTCTTCGCCCCCGCAGTCCCGCCGTTGCCGATCGACCCGAACAAGCCTGCTATCCCGCCAGTGCTCAACCCCAATGCCGATTGGGAGTTCACTGCCCCGGCCGATCCCCTTGCCTCACCGCTGCCGGCCGGTCCACGCGCCTTCGCGTCCCCCAAAGACACCTTTAACTGGCACCTTATGCGCTTAACCTAATACACTGACCTGGGATTTCTCCGAAATCCGGCCACAAATGGTGCCGTTACTTTGGTTCCTTTGCCCCTGCCGCGCGCACGAATCGCTTTCCGTCGACTAGGCGCGTCGCCCCCGTGGCGTCGAGGTGCTCCAGCACCGGGATGGCAACCCGGCGCGTCGTTCCAAGTACCTTGCGCGCCTCCGAGAGGGTGAAGGGCTGTTCCAACTGTGAGACCACGGCGAGTGCCTCGCGCGGAGCTGAAGGCAGAAGCACCACACCGTTGGCCAGCCGGAGCAGGCGACCGGCGCGTTCAGCAGCGGCCAGCTCTTTCGGTCCCAGTCCCAGCTCTTTGAGGTCTTCCGCTTCCGGGGCAGCAAAGGGGTCCTCGCGCAGTCGCCGCTCGAGCTCCGCCACTCCCCTCTCCGCGGGGCCGAGGTCGACGGTCTGCCCGGGCATGCGCAGCACGCCATCAACTGTCTCGAGCTTGGCAGCTGCTACCGCTAGGCCTAACAAGGCCGGCTCGGTCAGTCCCAGTGCATCCATGGCCGCTGCCTTCGTCAGCCCCGGGGAGAGCGGATTCGCCTCGGCATGGGCTTCCACAGCCTGAATCAAAGCCCCTTTCCACGCAGTGACCTGACTGGCGGCGATCCACCAGTCGCGGAACTCAATGACTCCCGCCGGCTTCTCTGCCACAGAAAAGCCGTCGCGCACAAGACCACGCAGCTCCGCGTAGCCACAGCGCTTGAGCCACTGGGCCGGGTTCGTTGCTTCTAAAGCTTCTAGCTCAACAGCGCGCTTCTTGGCATCACCGCGCCTATTTAATTCAGCTGGGTGCACATCCACCACTTCTAAACCGGCCACGACGTGCCGCCCGCCCGGACTGCGCACCACAAACCTATCGAGCAAAGTAAGCGGTAACGGGCTTTCCAGAGTCAACCGCGCGAACTCACCTCTTAAAGGCCGCAGCCGCGCGCCCACTCCCGCGGTGCCGATGTGCACCACGAGGTTCTGCGGAAGCTCGCTCATGTCAGTACCGAACGTTCGCCGCACATCCACGGTGTCGAGCACACGCCAGCACCCAGGGCTAAGCAAAGCATCTCCGCGATGAACCTGGTCCGCAGCCACCCCGCGCAAGTTGAGCGCCACGCGCGTGACGGGTGCAGCGCTGTCCACTGCCTTGTTCTCACTGTGCACCCCACGCACCGTGACGCGTTGCCCACTGAGCTCAAGGCCATCGCCTACCGAAACCGTCCCGGCCGCCAGCGTTCCCGTCACCACGGTTCCAGCGCCCTTCACGCTGAAGGCGCGATCCACCCACAACCGCACGCGCGCCTGCGGATCCGACGTGGGCATACCGGCGAGAACCCGGTCCAGTTCGGCACGCAGCTTCTCCACGCCCTCGCCGGTCTTCGCCGAGACTTCGACTACGGGAGCGTCGGCAAGCGCTGTTCCAGCCAGTTCTGCTTTGACCTGCGCGGCTACCTCTGCCCGGCGGGCAGTATCAGCCCTATCAGCACGAGTCAGCGCCACCACGCCGTGCTCGATTCCCAGGGCACGCAACGCGTCACGATGATCGGTGGACTGCGCCTGCCAGCCTTCATCGGCCGCCACCACAAAGAGAACCACCGATGCCGGCCCCACCCCGGCCAGCATGTTGCCCAAGAACTTCTCGTGCCCCGGCACATCGACAAATGCGACGTCCGCGCCCGAGCCCAGCCTCGTCCACACAAATCCTAAATCGATGGTCAATCCGCGCCGCTTTTCTTCCTCCCAGCGGTCCGGTTCCATCCCCGTCAGCGCCTTGACCAGGCTCGACTTGCCGTGATCCACGTGCCCCGCAGTGGCCACTACATACACCTAGATCACCGCCCGCAATGCCGCGATGAGCTCGGCATCCTGTGCCTCCGGCACACACCGCACATCCACCAGGCAGCGCCCCTGATTCACGCGCGCCACCACAGGAGGCTCACCCAACCGCAACGGCCGTGCCAACTCCTCTGGCAACGCCACGGCCCACCCCGGTAGCGGCACCTCGGGTGCCCCGCCACCGCCGACGCGTCCGGCGTGTTCGACGACCTCACCGCCAACTGCCGCTGCCACCTTCTCCGTGCGCTCGCGGTGGCGCTGCGGATCAATGTGGAGCGCGTCCTGCACGGCGTTGGAGGGCGTGGACAGAGAGGCCTCGAGCGCGTTGAGCCGTAGCTTATCGATGCGCACCGCCCGCGCCAACGGATCTTTCTTGCACGCAGTAATCGCTTCCTTTGCACCGACGAGCACCCCGGCCTGCGGGCCGCCGAGCAGCTTATCCCCTGAAAAGAGGACAACGTCGGCGCCATCGCGAAGAGCCTCGCTGGCGGAGGGTTCTGCCGGCAGCGCGTCATCTGGTCTAAGCAACCCCGAACCGATATCCACGATGAGCGGCAAGTCGGTGAGCGCACGAAGCTCAGCAACCGATACCGAAGAAGTGAACCCACTGATCAGGAAGTTGGAGGGATGCACCTTCAAGATGGCTCCCGTGTCCTCCCCCATCGCCCGCTCATAGTCCGCCAGGTGAGTGCGGTTCGTAGCGCCGACCTCGCGCAAGCGGGTGGCCGTGGACTCGATGAGCTCGGGCAAGCGGAATCCCGCGCCAATCTCGATGAGCTCACCGCGGGAGATGATGACTTCCTTGCCAGGGGCCAAGGCCGCCGTAGCCAACAGCAGCGCGGAGGCACCGTTGTTCACTATCAGCGCATCCTCCGCGCCGGGGCATGCAGCCAATACCGCATCAACGGCCGCGCGGCCCCTATCTCGTGAGCGCAGGCCGCTGTCCAGATCCATCTCAACGTCCGTATACGATGCCGCGGACACTAGCGCATCTACCGCTGCCGGCGGTAAAGGAGCCCTGCCCAAGTTCGTGTGGATGATGACGCCAGTGGCGTTGATGACGTGGCGCAAGGAATATGGCTGCACAGCATCGAGCCTGGTGGCCAGCTCCTCCTCAATCTGGGAGGGGGCGAGGGAGCCGGAGCGGGCGTCGGCAAGCACGGCGTCGATGATCCCGCGCACCGAGTGCGGCGCCAGGCGGTGGTGGGCATCCTGCACCGCCGGGTACTGGAGGATCTCATCCATCTTCGGGATAAAGCGGCGGGGGTCAGTCATCAAAGTTCCTCCTAGCTGCGCACATGGCGGAGACGGACAGGAATCGAACCTGCCAGACCGAGATGCTCGGCCTCACCGGTTTTGAAGACCGGGGCGCCCACCAGGACACGTACGCCTCCGTCTGCTCACCTTACACGGGGCTAAAGTAGGACTTATGACTGACATTAAACTTACGTCCTTTGCCGCCGGTGGCGGTTGCGCCTGCAAGATTCCCCCGGGAGAACTCGAGTCTGCTGTGGAGGGCCTCGTGGGCACCGCGGACCCCAACGTGCTGGTCGGGCTTGACGACGGCGACGATGCCTCCGCCGTGCGCATCCCCAACGGCCTGGCGGTCATCTCTACCGCGGATTTCTTCACGCCGATGCTCAATGACCCTTATGACTGGGGCCGCGTGGCTGCTGCCAATGCGCTTTCCGACGTCTACGCCATGGGCGGCACCCCCATCACCGCCATCAACCTGGTTGGCTGGCCACGCGAGGTGCTTGGTCTCGACATTTTGCGCGAGGTTCTGCGCGGCGGCATGGACGTGGCATCTCAGGCCGGCATCTCCATTACCGGCGGCCACTCCATCACCGCACCGGAACCCACCTATGGTTTGGCAGCCACGGGTATCGTCCACCCGGATAAAATCCTGCGCAACGACGCCGCCGAAGCTGGACTTCCCATCACGCTGACCAAGCCGATTGGCGTGGGCATCCTCAATAACAAGCACAAAACCACCGGTGAGGTCTCCCAGGCCGCGGTGGACTCCATGACCGCGCTTAATCGGGATGCCTCTGCGGCAGCCGTGGCGGCCGGGGTGCGCGCGGCAACCGATGTCACCGGCTTTGGTCTTCTGGGCCATCTCTACAAGATGTGCCGCGCCTCCGGTATAGGCGCAGAGCTGGACTTCTCAGCTGTTCCTGCGATTGAAGGTGCCAAGGATGCCTTGGCGGATGGCTTCATCCCGGGTGGCTCGCGCCGCAATCTGGATTGGGTGCGCCCCCACCTCGACACAGATTTGAGCGAGGAAGACTTGATTTTCCTCGCCGATGCCCAAACATCCGGTGGACTCCTCGTCATCGGCGAGGTTCCCGGCTACCCAGTCATTGGCCGGACTGTGCCGGGCGATGCACGGATTTCTATCCGCTAGTCACCGTCGAATGGCTGAGGCCCTCTGCCCTGCGGCGGGCTTCAGCGCGCCGCTTTTGGGGGCCAATGCTTGTCGACGGATCCTTCACCGCCTCCAGCCCAGCGTTGAGCACGCCAAAGCGCGTGCACGCGGATCCCGCCATGAGCGCCACGCCGGATACCACCGACACCGCGCGCGACTTTGTCGCCGACGCGATTACGGTTCCCACCCCACCCGCGGCGATGAGCGCCTCAGAGGCCTTCATGAGTTTCCCGGGCGTGCCTTCGTGCAGCGGGCGAAGAGGCTCAGGCTCCATGTTCGCTTCCATGACACGGGTCGCGGCCAGATCGGCCGCTGCGGCAGTAATACCGAGCGCTCGTGCCGCGCCCGCATTCTCCACCGGGGTAAAGACCATGACAGCACCCGACGCCGCTGCCGAGGCCGAGGACACGAACACATAGGGCAGGTGCTTCTTCGCGTCATTCCACGTCGGGTTTGATGTGTTGGCCAACAGCACCGCGGTGTAACCCGCCAGCGGTCCGCCAAGCACGCCGGCGACAGCGCCTGCTGGGCCCGCGGCCTTATTGAGGAGGCGGCGAAGCGGCTCCGGCAGCACACCACCGACCAGCTCGTCCGCTTCCACGACCGCGGGCAGGGCCGCGGCGGAAGCGAAGCTGCCCAGGATCCACGAGCCGATGGACATCGGCGAGGTCACCTTGAAGACGCGGAACATGTTGAGCAGGCGCTCTGGGCGGCCGAGGTCCAGCACCAAAAAGACCGAACCTACCGACGCCGCGGAGAAAGCCGTCAACCGCGTCGAGCGTTTCAGCGGTGCGTTCCCAGTGGCCTGGGCACCGGCGGCCAACATCGCAGAACCGCCGGCCACGCCGCCGAGGAAGAAATAGCCGCCGATGGGCCACTCCCACGGCGGGGCCTTGACTACTGGCTTGCCGTAATACGAGGAGAACTCGAAGTCCTCGGCCATGCGCTCTTCTTTGGAACCATCCTGTGCGCCGGCTCCGACTCGTCCACGCCGGCGCTTCTTGCCGCCGCCACGCCTGCGCCTAGGCTCCTGCGGCGGGCGGTACTCATCAAACTCGCTCACTTGCGGCCTCCCAACATGAATGCCCCGGCCACAGCCAGCGCCATTCCTCCGATAGCTTTCGCTGCGGTCTTGTACATCTGCGGCAAATCCGCCGTGGGCACGCGCGGATCCGGCGGCAGCCCATAAACCTCAGGAGAGTCGAGCAACAAGAAGATTGATCCCGTTCCCCCAACACCATCTTGCGAGTTTGCTCCGTAGAGACGAGCCTCCGTCAGCCCTTGCTCGTGGAGGACGCGCACGCGCTCCCGCGCTGCGGCAAGCATCTCCTCGTAGGGGCCGAATTGGATGGAGTCCGTCGGGCAGGTCTTGGCGCAGGCAGGCTGCTCACCAATTTTCAGGCGGTCATAGCACATGGTGCATTTCTGGGCCACGCCCAGATTCTTAATGGGCATGGCCTGTCCCGGTGTATGGTCGGGGCCCTGCGGCTTGAGTTGCTTCAGCTTTGCCAACACGTTTACGCCCGCGTGGTCCGGAACCTGGTAGTCCACGGTGGCCGTTTTATCCGCCTTCAGCGTCACGCCGCCGTCATCGCGGCGCTCAATCACGCCGAACGGACAACCGGCCACGCATGTCCCGCAACCATTGCACACATCATCTTGGACCACGACGGTGCCGAATTCGGAACGGAACAGCGCGCCTGTCGGGCACACGTCCAAGCATCCAGCGTTGGTGCAATGCTTGCACACGTCGGAGGACATCAACCACCGGAAATCATCGGTATCCGGGGTCATGCTTGGGGCGGAAGCTTTGGGCATGCCTAGCGAAACAAGTTTCCGTCCCTCCTCGCGAGCCTGTTGAATACGCTCGTTGCTTTGCTCAATGAAGGCCACGTGGCGCCAAGTATTGGCGCCCAGCGAACCAGTGTTGTCATAAGAGTCACCGGTGACCGCGTACCCCTCAACCGGGTTTCGGTTCCACTCTTTACACGCCACCTCGCAGGCCTTGCAGCCAATGCAAATCGAGGTATCCGTAAAGAAAGCCATGCGCTGATAGGACTCATAGCCGTGCTTATCAGCCTTTTCGGTCAAAAGATTAGCCATTGGTCCTCCTTAGCTTTCTTTGCCTTCATAGTCGGCGACGTTTCCAGCAGTCGCATCATCACCCGTGTTGTCCTCGGTAGCTGCTTTCTCAGTGCTGAAGGCATCGTCAACATCCAGGATCCGGTTGCCGGAGTCCACGGTGAGGTGTGCTCGTTCTTGGTACTCGTGCAAGAGCTGAAGACGTGCCTCGCCACGCGGGCGGCGGCCCGGCTGGATATCGCACGCGCCCACCTTGGAATTCTGGATGAATACGTTTGGTTCCAGGGTCAGGCCCAACAGGTCGTTGGCGCCATCGCCGGCTACCTCGGTGGTCTCCGATTCTCCGTAGTGATACGGCAGACCGATCTGGTGGAAGTCCTCACCATTGATAGTAAGCATCTCCATGCGGTCCGTTACCAGAACCTGTGCCTCGATGACACCGCGTGGGGACACGATGGTGGCCCACTCACCGTTGACCAATCCACGCTTGGCGGCCAGCTCCTTGTCCACCTCGCAGAAGAGTCCCGGCTGCAGCTCCGCCAAATAAGGCAGGCGGCGTGACATCGCACCCGAGGTATACATCTCCGTCAGGCGATAGGTGGAGAAGACGAACGGGAAAACATCAGCACCGCGCTCCCCCGGCTCCGGGCGGGAGAGGTTGTCTTCGCGCTTAATTGTCAGACGCGTCGGCGACTGCTGCTGCTTGTACAGCGCATTGTGTACCGGTGATTCTTGCGGCTCGTAGTGAGTCGGCAGCGGGCCGTCAGACAATCCCTTCGGCGCGAACAGCCAGCCTAGGCCGTCGGCCTGCATGATAAACGGATCGTCGCCATCGAGGGCATCAGGGCCAATGGCGTCGACAGGTGCCACGTAGTCCGGGCGCTTCGTCAACGGGAAGTCGGGCACGTCATCGCCAACCCACTTTCCTTGCTCTTCATCCCACCAGATGTACTTCTTGCGCTCCGACCACGGAGTTCCATCCGGCTTTGCGGAAGCACGGTTGTACAAGATGCGGCGATTGGCCGGCCAGACCCAACCCCAGTCGAGAGCAACCTCGTTTTGCTCCGAACCCGGAACCTTCTTCGCGGCATGGTTGATGCCGTCCTTGTACACACCGGTGTAAATCCAGCAACCGCCGGAGGTGGAGCCATCGGTACGCATTTCTGTAAAGGCAGGCAAGAGCTGCCCCTTCTTCGGGCCGTCGAGATAGTAACCGTTGATCTCCCGCAAAATCTCATCCGAGCTCGGATCGCCGTGCTCATCTTCGGTGTAGTCCCAAGTTACGGACTTGATTGGCAGGTCGCGCGGATCAGTCGAATCCGCGAGGCGCTCCCTAATCTTCTTGCCCAGCTGGTAGAAGAACCACGCCTCACTGCGCGCTTGCCCAGGCGGCGGAACCGCTTGGAAACGCCACTGGACCATGCGCTGAGTCTGGGTAAAAGTTCCGGACTTCTCCACGTGGGTAGCTGCCGGCATGAGGAAGACCTCAGTAGCAATGTCCTCAGTCTTCAGCTCGCCGTTCTTAATCTCCGGCGAATCCTTCCAGAAGCTTGCGGTCTCAATCTCTTGGAAGTCGCGTACCACCAGCCACTTCAGGGAAGCGAGACCGCGGCGCTGCATACCACCGTTGGACTGCGCCACCGCCGGATTCTGACCGAAGACAAAGTAGCCCTCTACCTCATGGCGCAGCATGGCCAGCAAGGTCTCATAGGTCGAGTGTGCTCCAGAGAGGCGCGGCATGAGGTTAAAGCCCCAGTCGTTCTCCTTGGTAGCAGCATCGCCCCAGTAGGACTTCATGAGCGAGACCGCGTAGTTCTCGCCCAATTGCCAGAAGCCCTTCTGGTCCGCCGCGCGGAAAGAATCCAGGTAATCCGCCCAGGTTTCCTGGTCCACATGCGGCATGGGCAGGTAGCCCGGAAGCGAGTTGAACAGGGTCGGGATATCCGTCGAACCCTGAATCGAAGCATGCCCGCGTAGCGCCATGATGCCGGAACCGGGGCGGCCCACGTTACCCATGAGCAGCTGCAGGATTGCCGCGGTGCGGATGAACTGTGCACCCAAAGTGTGCTGGGTAAAGCCCAGCGCGTAGGCGAAGCACGTCGTGCGCTCCGGGTTGGAATTCTGCGCAATGGAATCCGCCAAGTAGTAGAAGTCCTCCGGCGAAATACCGCAGGTCTCCTCCACCATCTCCGGGGTGTAGCGCGAGTAGTGGCGCTTGAGAATCTGGAAGACCGTGTTCGGGTCCTCCAGCGTCATGTCCTTCTCCACGTTCCACGAGGAGCCCTCGGGCTTTTGGACATATTGCCACGAGTCCGTGACATATTTGCCCTTCTCTGCGTCGTATCCAGAGAACAGGCCCTCCAAATCCTCGGTGTCCTTAAAGCCCGGCGAAATTATCGACGCCGCGTTGGTGTAATTCACCACATAATCGTGGAAATACAGGTCATTATCCAGCACGTACTTGATAATCGCGCCGAGCAACACCACGTCGGTGCCACCGCGAATACCGATGTGACGGTTCGCAAAGGCAGACGTACGCGTATAACGCGGATCAACGTGAATAATGCGCGCGCCGCGCTTCTTGGCTTCAACGACCCATTGGAAACCAACTGGGTGGCATTCCGCCATGTTAGAACCCTCGATGACGATGCAGTCCGCATTCGCCATATCCTGCAGCGGTTGGGTTGCGCCGCCGCGGCCAAACGAAGTTCCTAGACTAGGAACGGTGGCGGAGTGTCATATGCGCGCCTGGTTTTCCACCTGAATGGCGCCGGTGGCAGTAAACAGCTTCTTGATGAGGTAGTTCTCCTCATTATCCAGCGTCGCACCGCCCAGCCCAGCGATACCCATCGTGCGGTTAAGGGGACGCCCCTGCTTATCGACGTCCTCCCAGTGCCTTGCGCGCGATTCCACGAAGCGGTCCGCGATCATGTTCATCGCGGTCTCTTCATCGAGCTCCTGCCATTCGGTGGCGTAGGGTGCTCGGTACTTGATCGTGGTGATGCGAGTCGAGGAGTTAATGAGCTGCTCAGAGGCCGAGCCCTTAGGACACAGACGCCCGCGGGAAATTGGGGAGTCCGGATCGCCCTCGATTTGGATGACCTTGTCATCCTTGACATAGACGCGCTGGGAACAGCCCACCGCGCAATAGGGGCACACCGATTGCACCACGCGGTCCGCGTCTACGGTGCGTCCGCGCAGATCTTCGCTCTTAGCCGACTGCGTAGACACATCGCGACCGAAGGCATCCTTGTTCCGGATCTGGCGCACGACGGGCCAGTTCAGTGGGCTAAAACGTGACATACCTTAAACCTACTTGCTTGCCCCAGCGTTTTCCAGCTGCCACTACCCCGCCTCTCCGAACAGCACCGCTGAGTACGCTGACAACTATGAACCACACTAAGCACTTTGAGCTCAAGGTCCCCGGCGGCAAGTTGCTCGTCGTTGACCTCGATTTAGACACCGACAACACCGTCACTGCCGCGAAGGTTTCCGGCGACTTCTTCCTCGAGCCTGAGGAGGCCTATGAGGCACTAGCCCCCGCCTTGGTCGGCACCACCACCGCCACCTCGACAGAAGAGATCCAGTCCCGCCTCGATGCAGCCCTTGCACGAATCGATTCACCCGTAGCTCTCCATGGCTTTGACACCCACCACCTTGCCGTCACCGTTAAGCGCGCGCTGTCTGGTGGCACCGATTTCACCGACCACCACTGGGAGATCCTGCGCCCAGGTGTTCTCCCCACGCCCGTAAATGTCGCACTTGACGAGGTTCTCCTCAACGAAGTTGCTGAAGGAAAGCGCGGGCCCACGCTCCGATTTTGGGAATGGGAAGATCGTGCCGTCGTATTCGGTTCCTACCAGTCCTATGCCAATGAGCTGGATCAGGAGGGCGTCGACAAGCACGGCATTGTTCCGGTGCGCCGAATCTCCGGCGGTGGCGCGATGTTCATGGAGGGTGGCAATTGCGTGACCTATTCCCTGTACGCCCCGGAGTCGCTCGTGGCCGGCTATTCCTACGAGGCCAGCTACGAATACCTGGACCAGTGGGTGCTCGCGGCGCTGAACAAGCTTGGCGTCAATGCATGGTACGTGCCGATTAATGACATCACCTCGGACGGCGGCAAGATTGGCGGCGCCGCCCAGAAGCGCCGTAAGGGCGCGGTACTGCATCACACCACGATGAGCTATGACATCGATGCGGACAAGATGATGGAGGTCTTGCGCATCGGCAAGGTCAAGGTCTCGTCCAAGGGTCTTGCCAGCGCAAAGAAGCGCGTCGACCCGCTCCGCCGCCAGACTGGCGTGCCCCGCGAGGAGATCATCGAGACCATGGCGCGCGAGTTCGCCACCCGCTATGGCGCCATCGACGCCGAGCTTTCCGACGACTCCCTCGCCGCCGCCCGCCACCTCGTCGACACCAAATTCCTCAACGATGAATGGACCAAGCGTATCCCATAATTTGCGGGGGAATTTCTGGGCAGCGTACGGTGTTATAAGTTCAAGTGAACCGATCGGTATGATCGTACCGAACTAAATGGTCCATTTCTATACAACACTGTCTAGAAGGAAAATCTCGTGTCAGACACTTCCTCTCGTGCATCCTCACGCACGCTGCCCTCGTGGGCCACCGGCTTTGGCGCCCAAGTTATCGCCGGTCTCATCATCGGCCTTATTCTCGGCTTCATCGCCTCCGGCATGGAGTCCGAGTGGCTCTCCGATACCCTGTCCGGCGTCGGCGGCGCGTACGTCCAATTACTCAAGGTGATGGTCCCGCCGCTCATCTTCGCGGCTGTCGTCACCTCGGTTGCCAACCTGCGCAAGGTGGCTAACGCCGCCTCGCTGGCGATCTCTACTCTGGTCTGGTTTGCCATTACGGCCTTCTTCTCCGTCTTGGCTGGCATTCTCGTCGCCCTCGTGATGAAGCCGGGCGTAGGCACAACTGTCGATGCTTCCACCGCCGCCGACCCATCCCACATCGGCTCCTGGACCGCTTTCCTCCAGCAACTTGTCCCCGCCAACTTCTTCGGTCTCACCGCTTCGCTGAGCGAAGATGAAATCTCCCTCAGCTTCGGTGCCCTTCAGCTCCTTGTCATTTCCCTTGTGCTGGGCATCGCCGCGGTCAAGGCTGGCAAGGCGGCCGATCCCTTCCTGCACTTCACCGAATCTTTCCTCAAGGTCATCCAGGTGGTCCTCTGGTGGATCATCCGCCTTGCCCCGATTGGCACCGCCGCCCTCATCGGCAAAGCCGTGGCCACCTATGGTTGGGACGCGCTTAGCTCCTTGGGCAAGTTCGTCCTCGCGATGTATGTGGGCCTTGCACTTGTAATTTTCGTGGTCTACCCCGCCGTGCTCGCATTCAACCGGATCCCGGTAGTTGGCTTCTACAAGCGAGTCTGGCCCGTCTTTTCCCTTGGCTTCGTCACCCGTTCCTCCATGGGCGTCATGCCAGTTACCCAGCGCTTTACGGAAAAGGCCATGGGCGTACCCCGCGAATACGCCTCCTTCGCCATTCCGCTGGGCGCTACCACGAAGATGGACGGCTGCGCTTCCGTCTACCCGGCCATCGCCGCCATCTTCATTGCACAGTTCTACGGCGTTGATCTCTCCTTCACCCAGTACCTGCTCATCATCTTCGTTTCCGTCATTGGTTCCGCAGCAACCGCCGGCACGACCGGCGCTACCGTCATGCTGACGCTGACGCTCTCCACGTTGGGCCTTCCGCTCGCCGGCGTGGGTCTGTTGCTGGCCATCGAACCCATCATTGATATGGGACGCACCGCCGTCAACGTCACCGGCCAATCACTGTGTGCCACCATCGTGGCCAAGCGCGCCGGCATTCAAGACGAAGCCGTCTGGGATGCTGCTGGTAACGGAGTCTCACACATAATGAACGAGGACCAAGACGCAGACGAGCCCGAGACACAGCCGGTCAACACGACTGCATAACTCTTCCTGCCCCTCCCCAAGCCTTCCTAACACGCAAGAGCCGTGTAGGAAGGCTTTGGTATTTCTGCCCCAGGCGAAGGGCTTTACCCGTCGTTCTTTTCGACGGTGGGTGTGTTCTTGGTTTCTTGTCCTTTCGGTTGTTTGGAGTGGTGTCGTCGTTTGATTCGACGAGGGCTAGGCCCCTGTTCTTCGTTATCGTCGTCGTTTGAATCGACGGGGTTTAGAAGGGGATGTCCTCGCCGTTGTCGGTGTTGGTCTGGGTTTCGGCTTCGGTGTTGGCTTTGGTTTTGGCTTGTTGTTGTGCGTAGTCGTCGAGTTCTTGTTTGAGGTGTTGGGCTTCTTCGCGCACACGTTTCCTGGTGGCGGTGATGTGTTGGGCGACTGTTTGCGCCCACCGTTTCTGTTTTGGTGCCAGGGGGCCTTCTGCTTCGTTGATAGTCCAGGTACCGTCAGCGAAAAGCCAGATAACATCCCCACTGTAGGGGTCCAGCAGGTACTTTAAGGTGCCATCGGTTTTCATGTTGTGGTGTCCTTGGCATAAACATGCCAGGTTTTTCGGATGTGTTGGCCCGCCTTCAGCCCAGTTGTGCCGGTGGTCAAGCTGGGTAAGAAAGGCTGGTTTCTCACACCCGCCGACCCGGCAGGTCCCGTCGCGGCCTTCGACATGTTTGCGCATAATCAGGCCCGGTTGGTAGCCGTCTGCTTCGGCTACATCGCCGGTTAGATCCCGGGTTTTATCATGCGGCATGGGCTCTTGCCGCCAGCCGAAGCCTTCAATAAAGGTTGGGGCATTCTCAATATCGCAGGCCTGATAGGTGTGTAGCACCACAGCAGCTGGAGGCTCAATCTCACCGGACAGCAGTTTCTTGACAGCATCCGGAATCGTCAGGTCGTGCTTGGCAGCGGTTTGGTGGATGAAGGCATCGAGTTTAATGCCGGTATCTTCCCCAACCTGGAGTTCCAGCCACGCAGAGGTGCCATTAGAAGAAAAGCGGTAGGTGTCTTTGGGGCGGGTATCACGAAAAGCAATGGAGTCATCCAGGGTTTTACAAATATCGCGGACTTTACGCCTGATTTGGCTACGGGTAGGAAAAGCCTGATTCGCCTTAGTGGGGGTGAAGAAGTCGGCCAGGATGGTGTCGATAAAATCCAGGGTTTCAGCAGTCAAGCCGGCTAGTGCTGACATGGGTTGGTCAATAGCAATCAAGAACTCGATGTCCAGCAGGCAGTGGGTGTCTTGCAGGTGTTTGACTTTCGGCAGGCTATCAAGCCGGTGGATAGCACGCAGACCTGCTTTGATATGACCTTCGGGCAGTGACCAGGCAGCCACCAAGCTTAAAGCGGTGGTGTTGATATCAGCCTGCAGACTGGGCATAGCAGCAACCCAGGTGTTGTAGATAGCGCGGCGGGCTGCCGCGCGGGCCATTGCGTGTGGATTATTCGGATTCGTTGTTGAGAAGAAGAAAGAAGAGGAGGTTGAAGGGTGCGTGGCGGTGGTCATGAATGTCTCCCCCGAGAAACATGAGTTAGAAGAAATGTTCTAACAATGATTCTACCAACCCTCACCGCACATGGCTATAGCCAGTAGTAAATTCACGTCAAGTCGTTACTACAAACGGGGGTAGCCACCACGGGTTAGCTAGGCCGTTCGATCCTTAATCAGTAGCGGTGACTGGCACAAAACGAATAATGCCCCACGCGCGTTGTTGGTAGCACGTGGGGCATGGGGATCTACTGGGCGTCGGAAAGCGCGACGCCAGTGAGTAATTTATTCGTACCGCACATCACCGCGCGCGATGTCCTTGCGCCCGTGAACGAAGAAGTAGACCACCGAGGCCACCAGCATCAAGGCAGCCAACATCCAGTACATGACGGAGTAACCCGCCGCGGAGATGATCTGCCCCAGCAGAATCGGACCAAAGCCAATACCTAGGTCTAGCAGCAAGAAGAAGGTCGAGATCCCCGCACCCATTTCGTGCATCGGCACCAGGCGCACGGCGATAGCCTGGCCCGCCGGAAGAATTGAGCCGTAACCAAAGCCCACCAAGGCACCCGCAGCAATGATCTGCCAATCAGCTGCAGCCAGAGCAAGGACTACCAAGCCAGCAATAAAGAAGACGAGCGAGGAATAGATGATGATGTTGTCACCGCGACGATCTTGCAGCTTGCCCAGCACAAAGCGCAGAATGAGGCTCACCACCGCATAGGCCAGGAAGAAGTAGCTAGCGCCCTTCTCCAAGCCTGCATGGGAGGAGTAGCCGTTAAGAAACGTAATGATGCCCGTGTACGCGACGCCAACCAAAAGGATAAAGACGCCAAAAGGCGCCACCGCTGGGTGCACGATATTTCCCAAGGAAAAGGAGACGCTTCGACGCTCCTGCGCCGGTGCCTTGACGACGAGTCCCAACCCCAAGGCCACTACCGTAAGCGTCAGCGCCACCATAAACACGATGTTATAGCCAGCTTGGTGGACAATCGCCAAACCAGCCGCTGGACCAAAGGCAGTGGCTAGGGTCGTCCCCAAGGCGAAGTAGCCGGTCCCCTCGGCACGACGGTGGTCCGGAATCACCGATTGCGCCACTGCCATCACAGCAGTCGAGGCCACCGCATAACCGAAGCCGTGCAAAATACGGACGGCAAAAAGCATCGGCAACGAGTGCGCTGGCATGTACAGCGCCATGGCTACAGCCACCACAATAAGCGAGGCCACCAACGAGCGTTTTCGCCCAGCCGCGTCAACGATGTAACCGGAGAAGAGACGAGCAATTGTCGCCCCCACCACAAAGGCACTGGACGCAAACCCGCCCGCCGTATCCGAAGCCTGAAACTGCTCCACGGCATAGAGCGCCATGATGGTCACAAGCAGATAGAAGACCGTGAACTGGGCGAAATTTACCAACCACGCAAACACGAATGTCGGCGTAATGAGGGACTGGGATTCAGAGGACGTTTGAGACACCTTCTTCGATAGCGTTATGGAATTAAGACTTCCACACGCTACCAAAGATCAGAGATACTTTCGAATCCAATTCACGGGTTGCACGGCGCTTGACGACGCCCCTACCCGAACAGTTTTCGCAGGTAGGATGAACCAAACTTCCACTCCGGATCCATCTCTTCACGCAGCTCACAGAACTCATCAAATCTTGTATAAAGTTGAGCAAAGTCGTTCCGGGACAGGGAGTTCATCTTCCCCCAGTGCGGGCGCCCACCGGCCGCGCGGAAAATGGGTTCCAGCTTCGGCATGTAGTCCTGCGGATTCAACGCACGCGGAATGTGGAATGCAATGTACATCGACTCACGGCCAGATGCCGTCGAGAGAGCAACGTCATCCGCGGCCGTCGTGCGCAGCTCCATCGGGAATCCGATGCGCCAGTCCTGTTCATCGATGAAGCGACGGATTTCGCGGACGGTGGCGGGGCCGTCGGCAAGCGGCACGGCGTACTCCATCTCGTGGAAACGAACCCGGCGCGGGCTGACAAACACGTCGTGGGCGGCGGAACGGTAGCGATTATGAGAAATGACCGAGGTGGCGAACTTATTAAGGGTCGGAATCGTTCCCGGAATCAGGCGCCCCAACGCCAAGGCGGCGGCAAAGGCGCCGTTGCCGATGAGCTCGTCGTCGATAAGCTGCTTAAGCCGTGAGCGGCGCTCCCCATTCGGTTCGAGGCGCGTGTTGGCCTTGACCATGGCGCGGTCGGTATGCGGGAACCAATAGGACTCGAAGTGATCGACGCTGCGGGAGAGCTCCTCCCAATTATCCATCAGCTCATCGAAGTCAATGCCAGACTCCTCAGCCAGCAGGTCGAAGGCATCCACGCACTGCATTTCAACTTCGACGACCACGCCGAGCGCGCCCACGCTGACGACTACGAGGCGCAGGAGCTCCGGGTCCTCGTCGATGGAATAGGTGCGGGTGTTGCCGTCGGCGTCGATAAGCGTCAGCCCAGTGACCGTCCCCGCAAATCCCGTGTAATTGATGCCGGTGCCGTGGGTCGAGGTCGAAATCGCACCCGCCAGCGATTGCGGGTCCACATCGCCCTGGTTAGCCAGGGCAAGCCCAAACGGGCGCAGGAGCCTAGGCACATCCCGCAAGCGAGTGCCGGCCAGGAACCGGACGCGTTTGCGCTGCTTATCGACGCTCACCAGCCCACTCACGTGGTCTAGGTTGAGCATCGTCTCCTCCCCTGCCGCGATGGGAGTGAAGGAGTGGCCGGCGCCCACCGCACGCACGCTGCGGGAGCGGCTAATAATTCCGGGGATCTCGTCTATGCGGGAGGGCTGTACAAACTCCTGCGGTTTCGCAGCAACCGAACCTGCCCAATTGCTAAATGTGGTTGTCATCGGAGTGTCCATCCTTGTCCTCTATAGGTGTCCCATACATCAACGCCGTCGTGCCCGACGGCGAGGAGGCGGTCGACGTTTTCTGTCATCTCCCCCGCCTTGGCGTGGCGGAACCACACCAGGTCCTCGACGCTCAGGTCAGCCCCGCGCAGCGGAGTCTGTACCTCACCGGCACCCTCCGTGCTGGAGTAGCTAAGGCCCGCCGGCCACACCGGTACGGGGACGCGATCCTTCGCGGGAGGGCCGGAGGCGATCCAGCCGCCGGAGTTGACCGTGGCCCAGCCCGGCGCGGGCACACGGGATACTTGGCAGACGAAGAACGCGGCCGCCTTGTGGTTAATGCCAGTGAAATCATCGAAGATCGCTGGCGTATAGAAGCCGGAGCCAGCGGCCAGCTCGGTCAAAGTTCCCTCGGCCGCGGATTCCTGGAGGCTGCCCGTGCCACCGCCGTTGACGAATTCGATGTCCGCCACCTCCCGCGCGGCCGCCACGCAGGCTCGGCGCCGCGGGGCAAGGTCAGCCATGGACTTCGAACGCAACCAGCGCTTGACCGCCCCCACCGGACCTGGCAGGCCATCCGCGACGGAGGCCACCTGCCCTTCATAGGCCATGAGTCCGACAAGCCGGTGCCCGCGGCGAAGAATCTCATGGGCTAGCGCTGAGACCTGTTCCGGTGTGCGCACGGGCGAGCGCCGCGGGCCGATAACCGCACCCGGCAAATGGAGGGTGCAGTCTATGTCAATGGCCACGCGCAGGGAACCCTCAAGCAGGTCTAGGAGCTCAGCACTATCCACCATGATGGTGATGGCCTCGCACGCAGTGTCATCCGCTGCGAGCTCACGCAGAGCCTTCCGATTGACGCTCGGGTAGGCCACCACGATGTCACGGAAGCCCTCTCCCACCAGATGCAGCGCCTCTGGAACGGAATACGCGAGGATACCCCGGTATCCCTCATGCTCGAGGGCACGGCGAAGTGCCGCCACGCTGCGTATTGACTTCGAGGCCACGCGGATCGGCAGTCCTCCGGCACGAGTCGGCATCTGCGCAGCGTTGTAGTCAAACGCGGCGAGGTCAATAACGCCCACGGGCGCTGGGCTTTCTCCTGATCTGACGAGCGGCTCAACGGCCGCGCGTACCTGGGCCTGTGGAGTGGTCACGAGGATTGGCATAGCGTCATCCTAACCACAACTAGTTTAGTTTGTGAGACAAATCTCGAAAGACTCATAGCGCCATCACATATTTTTGGGACAATAGACCGCATGAAGACCTTCACTCAGACCTGTCTGCCCCAGCGAGTGCTCAATTTCTTGGACACGGACCCCGCCCGCGATGTGCGCGGCACGGGTGAGCAGCACCAGGCCCACGCGCCATTTAGCGGTGAGGAGCTCTTTAGCTTCCCCGTCGCCACCGCCGGGGACGTCGAGAAGACAGTCACCTATGCGCGTACCGGCGTTGGCCAAGGTGACCGCGCCGCCATCCTGCTGCGCCTGCACGACCTCGTCCACGAGAACGAGGAGCTCATTCTCGACCTCATCCAAGCCGAGAACGGCAAATCCCGCTCCCATGCTTATGACGAGCTGATGGATCTGTATAACTGTGCGCGCTTCTACGCCGTCAACATCCGCAAGGCTTTCGGAAACGACCGCCACCCCGGCGCGCTTCCCGTGCTGACTAAAACGCGCACCCAGCACTACCCGCTGGGCGTGGTGGGACTTATCTCTCCGTGGAACTATCCTCTGTCCCTCGGTGTGGGCGATGTTCTGGCGGCCCTTTCTGCTGGTAATGCCGTGGTCCACAAGCCGGATTCTCAGACCACGCTGACAGCGATTCTACTGCGACGCCTAGCCATTGAGGCGGGCCTTCCGGAGGCCGCTTGGCAGCTGGTTCCCGGCCGCGGGGCGGAGGTGGGTGATGCCCTGGTTCCGCTGGTGGATGGGCTCTCCTTTACCGGTTCCACCAAGGCCGGTAAGTCCATCGCTACCCAGGCTGCGGGGCGCCTCATCCCCACCATGCTGGAGCTGGGCGGCAAGAACCCGATGCTGGTGCTTGACGACGCCCCCCTTAAGTCCACCGCCCAAGGTACCGTGCGCACCGCATTCTCTTCCTCCGGGCAGCTCTGCATGTCCGCCGAGCGCGCCTATGTCCACGAGAGCGTCTTTGAGGAGTTCCTCGCAGAACTCACAAATGCACTGGACCAGCAAGTGCTCGGGGCGGCATTCTCCGATGCTGCCACCATCGGCTCGCTGACCTCGCAACGCCAGCTCGATGCCGTTCAAGCCCACGTCGAAGACGCCGTGTCCAAGGGAGCCACCGTGGTCTACGGCGGAAAGGCTCGACCGGACCTCGGCCCCTTCTTCTACGAGCCCACCGTGCTGACCGGCGTGACCCCAGAGATGGATCTCTATGCCACCGAAACCTTCGGCCCAGTACTGGCGGTGTATGCGGTGAGCTCTGATGCCGAGGCCATCCAGCGCGCCAATGAGACCACCTACGGTCTTTCTGCCTCCGTGTGGTCCGGAAACTCCCGCCGCGCGTGGAAGGTTGCCTCCCAGCTGGAGGCCGGCATGGTCAACATCAACGAAGGCTTCGCCGCCGCCTATGGCTCCATCGCCACCCCCGGTGGAGGCGTCAAGGAGTCTGGCCTCAATCACCGCCACGGCATTACCGGCATGCGACTGTGGGCCAACGAGCGAACCGTGGCCGAGCAGCGCCTGCACCCGCTTGCGCCGTCGGAGTACATCTCGCCGGAACGCTTCCGCCAGCTGGTATCGACGGGCATGCAGCTGATGAAGACCTTCCGGCTCTAATCTAGACAGCCATGAAGGAACTTAACCGCGACGAGCTTCTAGCCCGCCGGCTCATTGCTCAAGGCCTCGCCCCATCGGCCGCGAGGCCATCGCTCGCCTCGGCGCTGGACGTCGCTGAGCATCTCCTCGCCCTGCAGGGTCAGACCTACGATGCCGGCGTTCGTGCACTCTCCCTGCGCGCCGGGTGTGACGAAGACAAGGTTGTGGAGGAGATAAAAAGGTATCGCGTGGTGCGCTGTTGGCCACAGCGCGGCACGCTGCACTTCATGCCGGCTGCCGACGTCCGTTGGATGTCCCGCTTGCTCTATCCGCGCGTGGCCTCCAGCCAGAAATCCCGGCGACCGAGCTTGGGGCTCAGCGAGGACATGGTGGCAGCAGCTTCGGAAGCACTACATGGCGCAACCACCGAGCCTCTCACTCGCGCGGAGGTCTACGAGCTTTTCGCCGAGACAGGCGTGGATCCCACAGATGGTCGCGGCTCCCACTTATTGCGTGCCTTCGGCGGGGCAGGTGACCTAGTCCAGGGCCCAAAAGCTGGCAACCAAGAGACCTTCCTCCATGTCGATGCGCTACCTACCGTCCAGCGCGAGCCGGAGGAACCGCTTACTGAGCTGGCCCAGCGCTATGTCGAAGGCCATGGCCCCGTGTCCGTAGCCGACCTCCAAACATGGTCCAAGCTCAGCAAGTCCCAGGCCGCCAAGGCTCTTGCGAGCACGGAGGCCACGACCGTTAACCATGATGGGCAGAGACTGTGGATGGCGGGCTGGCAGGAGGATGTCACCGCGAGCGAAATCGACGGTGCCTTAAAAATCCGGCTCGAACTCCCTGCCTTCGACGAATACCTGCTGGGCTATGCCAACAAGGATTGGATCGTGCCCGATGAGATCCGAGCAAACGTCCTCACTCGAAATGGCCTCAGTTGGCCGTGGGTCATGGAAGGCGGACGCGGCGTGGCCAGCCTACGGCATCCGTAGGATGCGGCGATGAACCGTTCCTTCGGGCTCGACATGGATAAACACTTCCGCACCGGGAAAAAGCTCATCGATGGCGTCTTCGATGCGGTCGGCGATTGTGTGCGAGTGCAGTACCGTCCACTCGCCGGGAACATCCATGGTGAGGTAAACAAGGCGCTGGCGCCCTGCCGCGACCGTGCGGCGTGAGGTGAAGGAGACCTGGTGGTGGTCCTCCAGCTCATTGAGAAGCGCGTCCAGCTGGGCGTGCTCTTCCTTAGGCAGGGACTCCGACAACAGGGAGCTCAGTGATTCTTTGAGCAGCTTGTAGCCCGTCCACAAAATATTGAGGCCCACGGCAAACGCGATGGCTGGGTCGAGCCACAACCAATCCGTGAGGCTGACCGCGCCGATGCCAAGGAGGACGCCGACGGACGTCCAAACGTCGGTAAGCAGGTGCTTTCCATCCGCCTGCAAGGTGGCCGAACGATGCTGCCTGCCCGCGCGCACAAGCAGAAGGCCCACGCCCAGGTTAAGCAAGGAAGCCACAAGCGACAGCAGGAGGCCAAGCCCAGGCTGCTCCAGCGGCTGCGGATCCAGAAAACGGCGAATGGCCATGTAGATAATCATCGCTGCAGCGACGAAAATCATCACACCCTCGACCAGCGCGGACACATACTCGGCCTTGCCGTGACCGAACTGATGGTTCGCATCGGCCGGCTTTGCCGCAATTTTGATAGCCACAAACCCCACAACGGCGGCGACGAGGTTAACGCCGGATTCGAGGGCGTCGGAAAGAAAGCCCACCGATCCCGTCACCGCGGAAGCGATGACCTTGAGCGCAATCGTGGCCACTGCGGTGGCGATAGAGAGCTTCATAAAGCGCTCGAGCAGCAGTTGCTCTGAGCTAAGAGAAGACAAGTGAAAACTCCTTCGGTTCGGGTGCGGACCGAAGGTCTCGTTCACGCCGCAGGCTGTGCAAACGCTGGCTGGCCGGGCGGAAAAGCCAGTATGTCGACCAGGCATCTCGGAAAGTATCCGAGGGAACTACTCCCCTTCAGGAATATCTAACATTATAGAGGCCTTACAGCGGAAGCAAGACGCAAAAGCCGCGGGTTGCGCACCCGCGGCTTTACTAAACATAAGGTTTAGTGCTGGCCCTCTGCGAATTCCTCAACCAACTTAGCGTTGAAGGCTGGGAGATCGTCCGGGGTACGGGAGGAAACCAGACCCAGGCAGCGCCTGCCTTCTTGACTGCCTCCAGCGGAGAGAACTCGCCTACCACGTCGCTACACCCGAACGCTTTCGAGTTGGGTGCGCGGGCAGCATGTCGACCGCCCCATGTTCCCAGCTACTCCTTAAGGACATCCTTACGCTGATTACCCAGATAGGCGTAAGCAGCGGCGATGAGAGCCTGCGTCGCCGTGGTGAGCGTCGGCTGCAGCTCCGGAGCAAATCGCGAGTTGTGGTTGGGAATTGATGCGCCATCGGTACGCCCGCCGAAGCCCCAGAAACAATAGGGAGCGCCAAAGGCATCGGGGATGCGTGAGAAATCTTCGGACGCCGTCCACGGCTCCATGTCGAGAACATTGTCGCTGCCGAGGACGTCG
Source organism: Corynebacterium sp. HMSC074C01 (assembly GCF_001814605.1). NCBI lineage: Bacteria > Bacillati > Actinomycetota > Actinomycetes > Mycobacteriales > Corynebacteriaceae > Corynebacterium > Corynebacterium sp. HMSC074C01. The sequence goes on from NZ_KV817301.1 coordinate 63,456, forward strand.
ATAAGCTGCGCGCGCACCTTTTCAGTCACGTCTTCATCGTTGACGGTGAGGGGGTAATTATCACTCTGCGCAAACTCTGGCTCGCGCGGGGACATCGCTGCCCGGCACTCTGCCTTCACAATGCGGTGAATCGCCTCAACGATTTGAGCCCTGACATCCTCATCATAAGCACGGATGTTGATGCGCAGGGTCGCCGAGTCCGGGATGATGTTTGCCTTCGAGCCCGCCTGCAGTGCCCCAACGGTCAACACGGCGAACTGGTGCGGATCGACCTCACGGGAGACAATTGTTTGCAGCCGCAGAACGATGGAGCTGGCCAGCACCACAGGATCGACGCTGAGGTGCGGCATCGAGCCGTGGGAACCGTGACCATAAACGGTGACCGTGAGTGAGGTCGCTGTAGACAAGACTGGGCCGGGCGCAATCAGTACGCTGCCGGCTGGGGCGTTCTTATCAATGAAGATGTGCTGGCCAAAGGCCACATCAGGCGTGGGGACTTTATCGGTGAGCCCTGCATCCACCATGGACTGCGCGCCCTCCGCGGTTTCCTCGCCCGGCTGGAAAAGGGCGACGAATGTACCGGACCACGCATCGGTCGCCTTGGCCAGCGCCTCGGTGGCGCCGAGTAACCCGGCCACGTGGGCATCGTGACCACAGGCATGCATTGCCTCGCCCGTAGCGGAGTAGTCCAAGCCGGTGTCCTCGGTGATGGGCAAGCCGTCGAAATCGGCGCGCTCTAGGACCGTCGAGCCTTCGCCGTTTCGGAGGATGCCGACGACTCCCCCGCCGAATTCCAGCACCTCAACTCCAGGAAACTCCCGGAGCTTATCCGCGATAACGCCGCGGGTGCGCTCCTCCTCCATGCTGAGCTCAGGATGCTGGTGCAAATCCTTGTAGAGGGCTTCTTGCCACTGCGTGGCCTCTGCTGCGCGATCTAGGATGTGGGCAATACTCATGCCCACAGCCTACGCGCTATGAGCGCACGGTTAGCCGCCGATCTTGAAATCGCAGACGTCGCCGTCCTGCATGATGTACTCCTTGCCCTCTTGGCGCACCTTGCCAGCATTGCGGGCTTCCGCCATGGAGCCGGCGGCGTCCAAGTCATCGAAGGAGACGATTTCGGCCTTGATGAACTTCTTCTCAAAGTCGGTGTGGATAACGCCGGCTGCTTGCGGTGCTGCAGAGCCTTGCTTAATGGTCCACGCGCGGGCCTCCTTCGGGCCGGCAGTCAGGTAGGTCTGCAGGCCGAGAGTGGCGAAGCCGGCCTTGGCCAACGTCGCCAAGCCGGGCTCCTCCTGGCCTACCGACTCGAGCAGCTCCAGGGCCTCCGCCTCGTCGAGCTCCAGGAGGTCGGTTTCGGTCTGGGCATCGAGGAAGACGCATTCCGCAGGGGCGACGAGCTGGCGCAGCTCCTCCTTCTTGGCGTCATCGGTGAGCACGGCCTCATCCGAGTTGAAGACGTAGAGGAAGGGTTTCGCGGTCATGAGGTGCAGCTCGCGCAGAAGCGCGAGGTCGATCTCGTTGTTCTTGGAAGCAGCGAAGAGGGTCCGGTCATCCTCCAAGATGGCCTGGGCCTTCTTGGTCTCCTCCACGGTCTCTGCCAAGTCCTTGTTCTTGCGGGCTTCCTTTTCCAAGCGCGGCAGGGCCTTCTCAATGGTCTGGAGGTCCGCGAGGATGAGCTCAGTATTAATAACGGAGATGTCGTGCGCCGGGTTGACCTCACCGTCGACGTGGATCACGTTTTCATCAGCGAAGGCACGAACCACCTGGCAGATGGCGTCAGCTTCACGGATGTTGGCGAGGAAGGCGTTACCCATGCCTTCGCCCTTGGAAGCGCCTTCCACAATGCCGGCGATATCCACGAAGGACACGGTGGCCGGCAGGATGCGCTCGGAGCTGAAGATTTCCGCAAGGCGGTTCAGGCGGGAATCGGGAAGCTCAACGAGACCGACATTGGGCTCAATGGTGGCAAACGGGTAATTCGCCGCCAAGATGTCAGAACGGGTCAGGGCATTAAACAAAGTGGACTTGCCCACGTTGGGCAGGCCGACGATTCCAAGTGTAAGACTCACGGGGCCAATCCTAACGCACCCCGAATCTTTTGAGGCAAGATGGTGGGGTGAGTTCTGATCAGCCATCCCCCAACGCCTCTTCCTCTGAGTTCGCCGCCGCGGAGGCAGCGCTCGGCGGGCGTTTCGATGACTCCGTCGATGCTGCTTCGCTGAACGCTGTCTCTCCGCACCCGCCCGGCAACCAGGTGGATCGCTCCGTGGTCGTCGGCGAGGTCATCAAGTCCGCATCGCTGTGGGCACTCCGCCTGACCATCATCGGGATATTCCTGTATGCCTCCTTCCGCATGCTGGGCAACTTTTGGCGCGGCATCCTGCCCGTTCTCATAGCGCTGATTATTTGCACTGTGCTTGCCCCCATTGCGAGCGCCATGCGGCGCAAGGGACTGCCCTCAGCTCTCGCTGCGGCAGTGACCATTCTGGTGTCTTTTACTGCGGTGGGCGCTCTTTTTATGTTCATCGCACCGGACTTCGCGCGGCAGTCCCAGACACTGTATCTGCAGACGGTAGAGGGCATTCAGCGCTTGCAGCTATGGGCACAGGGCCCGCCGCTCAACCTCGACGCGGATGAGATCGGCGGCTACATCGATGAAATCGCCCTGTGGCTACAGCGCCAAGCAGGATCCATCGCGGGCTCCGTATTCACCGGCATTGGCACGGCGACTTCCATCGTGGTCACGCTCTTCATCATCGTGGTGCTGACCTTCTTCTTCCTTAAGGACGGCCACAACTTCTTGCCGTGGCTGCGCCAGGCCACGGGCCGCCGGACCGGCTGGCACCTCACTGAGCTGTTGACCCGCGTGTGGAGCACGTTGGGTGGTTTCGTACGGGCACAAGCTGTCGTCTCCGCCGTTGATGCTGTCTTTATCGGCCTCGGCCTGGCACTCATCGGTGTGCCTTTGGCCATGGCGTTGGCCATCATCACGTTCATCGCCGGATTCATCCCCTTTGTCGGCGCGATCGTGGCCGGCGCCCTATCCGTGACCATCGCACTGGTCTCCTTGGGCCTTACCAAAGCACTGCTCGTTCTTGGCTTGGTCCTATTAGTTCAGCAGCTCGAGGGCAACGTGCTTTCCCCGTGGCTGCAGTCGAAGGCCATGAACCTGCACCCAGTTATCGTGTTGATTTCCGTGACCGTAGGTTCCGCACTCTTCGGCCTCATCGGTGGTTTCCTCGCCGTCCCAGCCGCAGCGACCATCGCGGTGGTCTACCGCTATTTCCAGGACATGATGATGCTCCAGTCGGGCGAGAGAACTGCCGAAGACTTGGAGTTTTCGACCGTCGCTGGTTTCCTCATCGGGCGCTATACGCAACAGCAGGGCGACCGAAAGCGCGAACAATGGCTGTCCATCCCCGACCACGCCGCACCCGAAGGTGCAGCCGAAGACGTCGCCCACAACGGTACGAGCCCTCTGGACCAAAAGATCGACGCGAATGTCGACGTTGACGCGGGCTTCAGTGAGCGCGATGGAGGAGCACGAGCGGGGATCAAGCGCGCAATTAACGCTCTCGAACAGATGTTGCAGTCAAAGGATAAGGACTAACCCTTCACGTCCGGGGCGCATGCCATGATGACAGGCATGACGTCTTCCCTCCCCGTAGTGCTCCTATTCCTCGGCCTCATCATTGGGGCCGCATTGGGCTGGCTAGCCCGCGCCTATTCAGCGCAATCCGCCCAGCCTTCAGAGGAGCATCGCGCCCTGCAAGAGTCCCAGCGCCGCCAAGCAGAGCTCGCTCCGCTGGAGAAGGCCATGGACCGTCTCGGACTACAGCTCCAGGAAATCGAGGAAGATCGAGCGACCTCACTCGCAGCACTCAGCAGCCAAGTCCAAGCGGTAACTCGTACCTCAACACGCCTGTCGGATCGCACGGACAAGCTGGTCGGCGCGCTGCGCTCCCCCAATGTCCGCGGACGGTGGGGCGAAGTGCAATTAGAGCGCGTCGTTGAACTCGGCGGCATGCGCAAACACGTCGACTTTGATTCCCAAGTCAGCGCCCGCATCAACGGATCGCTGGTACGCCCCGATCTGGTCATTCACTTGGCCGGAGGGCGCAGCATTGTCGTGGACGCAAAGGTTCCTCTCAGTGCCTACCTCGACGCAATGGAGACCGAGGACCCAGAGGAGCGGGCAGGGTATCTCCGGCGCCATGCTCACCTCATGCGTTCTCACGTGCAGGCATTGGCCTCCAAGGACTATATCGAGGCTTTCTCCCCCACCCCACAGTTTGTGGTTCTCTTTGTCCCTGCCGACACTTTCGTTGACGCTGCCCTGTCTATCGACGCCGAATTGCTGGAGTTCGGCTTCGAGCGCAACGTCGTCATCGCCACCCCAAGCACCCTCTTTGCCCTCTTGCGCACCGTCGCGGTGAGCTGGCAGCACGAGGAAATCTCCGATAAGGCCCGCGAAGTCCAGCGTTTGGGTCGCGAGCTTTATACGCGCTTGAACACTCTTAACGAACACTACGACAAGGTGGGCCGCGGACTCGAACGCGCGGTGGAAGCCTATAACGCAAGCTTGGCCAGTTTGAATTCTCGCGTCGGGGTTACCGCGCGGCGGCTCAAGGATCTCGATGTTCCAGCCCGCGTCGACCGCCTTCCGGTGGAACCGCGCAGCGTCGGGTCTTGGCCGCGGCGCGCCCAGAATGAATAACGTTTTGGTCACCAAGCCCGGTAAGCTTTCTGGGCGTGTCTGTAGCCAAAAATCGTCGCCGCCCTCCCCGCCGCGGGATGCCGCTTAGCCGAGCACTCCTCGTCGCGCTCGTCGTTACGCTTGTGGCCTTGGCGGTCTCAGGCATTCTGGGCAGCGTGGGGCTGCCCTTCGCCCTGATTTTTGGACTCGGCTCGCTGTCTGTCACCTGGTTGGTGGAAACTCGCGGCCTCTACATGACGGTAATTTCCCTGCCGCTGCTGTACGCATTAGGAACCGTGGTTGGCGGGTTCATCAACTCCACCGCTGGATTGCCGGAAGGGGCCTCGCCCTTTTCCAAGACTGCGATTCTCACCACGGCTTTCCCACTGTTGCAGCATTTCCCCGTGCTCATCGTCACGGTTGTGGCTTGCGCGCTACTTGCAGTTCTGCGCCTGTGGCGCAGCGATAGCCACGCGAAGGACCTTGAGGCGGAAGCCCAAGAAAAGCGCCGCGCCGAAGTTGCGTCCGATCGCCGGAGCCGCTCCGAGCGCCTGTCCGTAGCAGAACTCCTTGCCCGTGAGGCCACGGGCTCAGGCCGAGTCCGTGAGCGCGACCGTGAAGAACGTCGCCGGATTCAAGCTGAAGAACGCGCGAAGCGCCGACAGGCTTCCCCCGATGCGGATGAGCGGGAAGATTTCCGCCGCGCTGCAGCCGAATCAGCGGAGAATGCGCGGCGTGCGCGGGAGCGCTCCCAGCGGACCTCCCAGCCGCTGGAAGAAAATCTCTACGACGAGGATTAACGCGCCGTACGTGCCGGACGCAGTTCGCGCGGCAGGGAGAAGGTAATGGTCTCCGTAGAGGTGGTCACCTGCTCAACATCGTTGTAGCCGCGCTCATCGAGGAACTCCAGCACTTCACGGACGAGCAGCTCAGGCACGGACGCACCACAGGTCACGCCAACGGTGTTTACGCCTTCGAGCCAGGCTTCGTCGATCTCCGAGGCAAAGTCCACTAGGTGTGAGGTCTTAGAGCCCGCCTCCAAAGCAACCTCGACGAGGCGCTTGGAGTTCGAGGAGTTCTCGGAGCCCACAACGATCATGAGATCGCACTTCGGCGCAATGGCCTTAACCGACTCCTGGCGATTCTGCGTGGCGTAGCAAATGTCATCTGATGGCGGGTTCTCCAAGTGCGGGAAGCGCTCGCGCAGCTTGTTGACGATCTGGATGGTTTCATCCACCGACAACGTGGTCTGGGACAGCCAGATGAGCTTTTCCTCATGCAGAAAATCGGGCAGCTTGTCGACGCCCTCCAGGCCATCCACGAGGTGGGTGACGTCTGGGGCCTCACCGGCGGTGCCTTCGACCTCTTCGTGCCCCTCGTGGCCGACAAGGAGGATCTGGTAGCCATCGCGCTCAAAGCGCTGAGCTTCCTTGTGAACCTTGGTCACCAGCGGGCAGGTGGCATCGAGCGTGAGCTGCTTGCGCTCTTGTGCCTCCTTGCGCACGCTCGGCGCGATGCCGTGTGCAGAGAACACGAGGTGAGCGCCTTCGGGGGCTTCGGAAGCCTCCTCCACAAAGATGACACCACGCTTAGCCAGGGATTCAACAACGAACCGGTTGTGCACAATCTGCTTGCGCACGTAGATAGGGGCGCCGTACTTCTCCAACGCCTTCTCCACTGTCTCAACAGCACGGTCCACGCCGGCACAGTAGCCGCGGGGAGCCGCCAGGAGCACCTTCTTTGCAGTTTCAGTCATGGCACCCACAGTATCGAAAGTCGCAGACATACTGTAGTTCCCGCCCAACCGGCTTGGCGGTGACACCGGATGTCCGGCACGCCTCCTAGACTGAGCCATACACTGTTCAGAACAGACCCCAACGAGAAGACCGCTCAAGAGAAAGGACTGCGCGTGAACCAACCGGCCAATTCCGCGGAGACTCCGTGGCCAGTCGGCAAGGTCAATGACCAAGTCAAAGGCTGGATCGAACGCCTCGGCTTCCTCTGGGTGGAGGGGCAAATTACCCAGCTGAACATGAAGCCGACGTGGAAACTCTCCTACATCACGCTGCGTGACGTCGAGCAGGAAAAGTCTGTTCAGTTGACGTGCAACACCTCGCTCATCCGCAATGCTCCCTCACCGCTCAAAGATGGCGACCGCGTCGTGGTGTACGGCAAGCCTGCCTTCTACGCTGGGCGCGGAAGCTTCTCCCTGTGGGTGACCGAGATCCGTCACGTCGGCATCGGTGATCTCCTCGCTCGGGTGGAAATGCTGCGCCAGAAGCTGCGCCAGGAGGGCCTGTGCGATCCCTCGCGCAAGTTTCCGCTTCCCTACCTGCCCAAGAAGATCGGCCTCATCACCGGTCGCGGCTCCCACGCCGAGCGCGATGTCCTGTCTGTGGCACAGGACCGCTGGCCGGCGGTCCAGTTCAACGTCATCAATACTGCGGTGCAGGGAGCCACGGCTGTTACCCAGGTGATTGACGCCCTGCGGACTCTCGACGCGGACCCAGAAGTCGATGTCATCATCATCGCTCGCGGCGGCGGTTCAGTGGAGGATCTCCTCCCCTTCTCCGAGGAGGCACTCCAGCGCGCCGTAGCGGAGGCTCGCACTCCTGTCGTTTCCGCCATCGGCCACGAACCGGATCACCCGGTGCTTGATGATGTCGCAGATCTCCGCGCCGCCACCCCCACCGATGCGGCCAAGCGTGTCGTGCCCTCCGCCGCCGAGGAATACGCGCTGATCTCCGAAGCACGCTCGCGCATGGCGGCAGCGCTGCGCGGCTGGGTGGACCGGGAGCGCCGCGGACTCGAAAACATCCGCTCCCGCCCGGTTCTTGCAGATCCGATGGTGCCGATCAACGCACGCCGCGAGGAGCTGGAGCGAAATCTCGCGCTGATCCGCCGGGTGATGAGCCACCAGCTGGACCGCGAAACTAACCAGGTAGCCTCGTTGCGTGCTCGGGTCTCCGCCTTAGGCCCCTCGGCCACCCTCGAACGCGGCTATGCCATCGTGCAGGTCCTTCCGCGCGATGGCAGCGGTCCGGAGGTCGTCACGAGCTACACGCAATCACCACCGGGTTCGCAACTGCGCATACGTGTGGGCGATGGCTCGATCACCGCTGCTGCAATGGCTTCTCAGGCCGCAGATTAAACAGAACACCTAATAGGTAAAACGAATCATACAAGAGAAAGAAGATACTTCACCTCATGACTGACACGATTGGCGCCGGCCAGCCCGGCCAGGACGCGTTCCCGCCGGTGGAAGAGCTGAGCTATGAGCAGGCTCGTGATGAGCTCATTGAAACAGTGAAAATCCTCGAGCTAGGACAGATGGGACTGGATGAATCCCTCAAGTACTGGGAGCGCGGCGAGGCCCTAGCTAAGGCCTGCGAGGCGCATCTCGACGGCGCTTCGAAGCGCGTAGAGGAGGCTCTCCGAAAGAACGCAGAGGGCACCGATAGTGCAGCACACAACGAAGAAGCAGGAGAAGACTAAATGAAGATTTACGGCTACCCGGGAAATCGCGTGGACTTCGTCTCCAAGTCAGGCGGAGCAGGGTCCATGGTCTTTGGTGATTCGCGCCAGCTCGCCGAAGAATTCTTCGGCCCCCCGCACACCGCGAATGGCGAAGAGATCAGTTACTTCTCCGGCTCCATTGTTCTGCGCTTTAGCGAGAATAGGCTCAGCGAGATCGCCGTCTTCCCCGGCAAGTCCCTCCATGAGAAGGTGGATGTATACCTCGGCAAGACGCGTCTGAGCGGCCTCGATCCAGAGTCCCTCACTAGCGCCGCTGGAGATTCGGTCGAGGTGGAATGGGACGGAACCACGCTGCAGAGCGTAACCTTCCGCTAAGCAGCGGAGCTTACTCGCTGATGACGCTTCCATCCTCAGCGATCTGGAGTGGCTCGGCCTCAGTGAATGCGGTCAGGGCTGCTTCATAGTCGGCGTCGGAGGCGGAGCCGGTGAGGACGAGGCGGGCATCACCCAAGTCGGTAATCCACAGCGGGCGCACGTCTTTGTCATCGCTGCTTAAGATTTCCACGTCCTGACCCGCTACCTCACGCCGCTCAGAGTTAGCACGATAGTTGGAGTCATAAGCCGCGGGGACATCGCTAAGCGCTACCTGCGTCTGCGCCGACTCGACATAGCCTTCATTGGTGGTCAGCCAGCTCACCACGGCAGCGGATTCGCCGCCCATCTGCTTGCGCCGAGCCGCGGTGGGCTGCCAGCCCTCCGGCATGACCGGCTCCCTAATGACGGCCCCACTGCCGCGCGCTTCCATTTCCAGGAAGGTAGCGGCATCCACGTTTTGCACGGGCCCCGACTTCTCCGGATTGATGGAGCACAATCCCGTTGCCCCGACCGCGAGGAACATCATGATGAGGATGACGCCCACCGTCAAGGTGATATCGCGCGCGTCCTCAAAAATCTTTGGTTTATCTTCAGATGCCACCCGCCCAGTATGTCACGCCGCCTCCGCCACACGCGACAGCGACCTCCGACCTGCCCTTTTGACGGCACCTACCCCCGATTCCCACTTCTGGGGGAGGCATTCGGGCTTGGATGCGCGGGAAAAGTGGAAGAATGGAATTTGTATTCCGGGTTGTCCCCCACCCGGGCCGAGCCACCTGAAAAGAAAGGGACTAATCACACATGTCTGATAACACGTCTTATATCCCCGACCGCAACCTAGCCATGGAGCTGGTGCGTGTCACCGAGGCGGCAGCGCTCGCCTCGGGTCGCTGGGTTGGCCGTGGACAGAAGAATGAGGGTGACGGCGCCGCGGTGGATGCTATGCGCAAGCTCATCAACTCCGTCGAGATGAACGGCGTCGTCGTCATCGGCGAGGGCGAGAAGGATGAAGCCCCCATGCTGTTCAACGGCGAGAAGGTCGGCACCGGCCAGGGCGCCGAGATGGACATCGCCGTCGACCCGGTTGACGGCACCCGTCTGATGGCTGAAGGCCGCCCGAACGCTATTTCTGTCATCGCTGCTGCCGAGCGCGGCACGATGTACGACCCGTCCGCTGTCTTCTACATGAAGAAGATTGCTGTCGGCCCCGAGGCAGTCGGTGCCATCGACCTCAACGAGTCGGTCGAATGGAACGTGAAGTCGGTGGCTAAGGCCAAGGGCATCAAGCCAGCTGACCTGACCGTCGTCGTTCTCGACCGTCCGCGCCACGATGACCTCATCCGTCAGATCCGCGAGGCCGGTGCCAAGGTTCGCCTCATCATGGACGGTGACGTCGCAGGCGCCATCGCCACCTGTCAGGACAGCAACTCCATCGACATCATGATGGGCATCGGCGGCACCCCAGAGGGCATCATCACCGCCTGCGCCATGAAGTGCATGGGCGGAGAAATTCAGGGCAAGCTGTGGCCCAAAGATGAGGAGGAAGCCGAGAAGGCTCGCAAGGCTGGCCACGACCTCGACCGCGTCCTCACCACCAACGACTTGGTCTCCTCTGAGAACTGCTACTTCGCCGCTACCGGCGTGACCAATGGCGATATGCTCCGCGGTGTCTCTTATCGCCCGAACGGTGCCACCACCCGCTCTCTGGTCATGCGCTCCAAGTCCGGCACCATCCGCTACGTCGACTCCATCCATAAGCTGGCTAAGCTGCAGGAATACTCCGTGGTGGACTACACCAACCCCCACGATAAGGAAAGCTAGTCCGCTTTCCTACGAAGAGTGCTACGGTAGCGGTCAATGCCGTGCCACGGCACACATAGCGAACCCCTCAAATCTCATCTCACAGAAAAGGTGACTTCATGACTGAATACCGCATCGAACACGACACCATGGGCGAAGTTAAGGTTCCGGTCGACGCCCTGTGGCGTGCCCAGACCCAGCGCGCTGTGGAGAACTTCCCGATCTCCGGCCGCGGTCTCGAAGATGCTCAGATTCGCGCTCTCGGCCTACTCAAGGCTGCCTGCGCTCAGGTGAACAAGGACTCCGGCAAGCTGGATGCAGAGAAGGCTGACGCCATCATCGCTGCCGCCACCGAGATTGCGGAGGGCAAGCACAACGATGCTTTCCCGATTGACGTCTTCCAGACCGGCTCCGGTACCTCCTCCAACATGAACACCAACGAGGTCATCGCTTCCATCGCCCACAAGAACGGCGTGGAGATTCACCCGAATGACCACGTGAACATGGGCCAGTCCTCCAACGACACCTTCCCCACTGCAACCCACGTTGCGGCAACCGAAGCTGCCGTTAATGACCTCATTCCGGGCCTCAAGGTCCTGCACGATTCCCTGCTGGCCAAGGCCAAGGAATTCGCTGATGTGGTCAAGTCCGGCCGTACCCACCTGATGGACGCCACCCCGGTCACCCTGGGCCAGGAGTTTGGCGGCTACGCTCGCCAAATCGAGCTTGGTATTGAGCGCGTCGAAGCTACCCTGCCGCGCTTGGGTGAACTGGCTATCGGCGGCACCGCTACCGGTACCGGCCTGAACACCGACGCTGAATTTGGCGGCAAGGTCACCGAGGAGCTCAAGAAGCTCACCGGCATCGATCAGCTCTCCGAGGCCAAGAACCACTTCGAGGCTCAGGCTGCACGCGATGCTCTCGTTGAGTTCTCCGGCGCCATGCGCACCGTGGCTATCTCCCTCAACAAGATTGCCAACGACATTCGCATGATGGGCTCCGGCCCGCTGACCGGCCTTGCGGAGATCCACCTCCCGGATCTGCAGCCGGGCTCCTCCATCATGCCGGGTAAGGTCAACCCGGTTCTGAGCGAGGCCGCCACCATGGTGGTCAGCCAGGTCATCGGCAACGACGCTGCTGTTGCTTTCGGCGGCTCCAACGGCCACTTCGAGCTCAACGTTTACATCCCGATGATGGCCCGCAATGTTCTCGAGTCCTCCCGCCTGCTGGCCAATGTTTCCCGCGTCTTCGCTGAGAAGTGCGTTGACGGCATCGAGGCCAACGAGGAGCGCATGAAGAAGTTTGCGGAGTCCTCCACCTCCATCGTGACCCCGCTGAACTCCAAGATTGGCTACGAGAACGCCGCCAAGGCAGCTAAGCACGCTCTGCACGAGAAGATTACTGTCCGCGAGGCAGTCATCGACCTCGGCTTCGTCGACGGCGAGAACCTCACCGAGGAGGAGCTCGATGAGCGCCTCAACGTTCTCACCATGACCAACCGCGACCGCGACAACTTCTAAGCTCGCTTTCGTCCACGCCGCCGCTCTCCTTCGGGAGGGCGGCTTCGCCGTTTTCCCATCCACCCCGCTGGGCCAACAACAGGGCGGGGTAGCCAAACTGCCCGATCTGCCAAAGTTATAGCCTCAAGATCTGGCAATAACTTCGTCAACTAGGGCAGTTTTGGGCTTGAGAGTTTCTTTCCTAGCCATCACTTCACGCCCTCCGCGCTCACGGCGAGCCTTAACCAGCCACAGCCCACGCTGCCGGTGGGCGCGAAGGTCGGATTGCTGTTCTTATCTCCTTTCCTGTGCGCCGCGCCATAAAAATCGTCCCACCATCATGAGAATCACCAGCTTTGCACTTGGTGCAAACTTGCACTGGGTGTAGCATTGCACTCCGTGCAAGAAGAACTGTCATTACGCGAGCAAAAACGCCTGAAAACTCGCCTACGCATAGAGGATGCTGCCACCCTCTTGGTAGACGAGCACGGCTTTGCTGCAGTTACGGTGGAGGAGATTTGTGAGAAGGCCGGGATTTCTCGGCGCACCTTCTTTAACTATTTCGATTCCAAGGACTCAGCCGTCTTGGGCAACCCCAGCCAAGAGTTCTCCCAGGAGCAGAAGAGCTACCTGCTCGAAACTCCCACGGAGAACCTCTTCAAGCTGGCCGTAGACCTCATCAAGGAACACCTCATTGGGCAGCACGCCAATAGGGACATTGCTGAGCGACGCCGCCGTATCTCCCGCGATGCGGACGCAGCGGCGGCGTCCTTAAGCAGAAAGCGTGCCAAATCCAACGAAGTCCTTGAGCTTCTCACCCAGCGGCTGGAGAAGGAACCAACGCTAAAGACCATGCCGGATGTCTCCCCGCACACGGAGGCACTCCTCATTGCTGCCACCATCCGTGAGGCTTTTTGGTTGGCCACCTCCTCGCCAGACTTCAGCTGCGCTATCCCCTTTGAGCAGCGCTTTGATTCCGCACTCACACTCATCAACAACTATTCGAAAGGACTTTCATGGTAGCTACCGCGAAACCGTCAGTGGCCCACACTGACAACGGCAAGCCGGAAAACAACCTTGCCCTCGTCTTCTCTGCCCTTGTGCTCACCATGTTGATGAGCTCTTTGGGGCAAATGATTTTCGCCTCCGCCCTCCCCACCATCGTCGGCGAGCTCGGTGGTGTCGACCACATGAGCTGGGTTATCTCCGCCTTCCTGGTCACCATGACCATTGCTATGCCTATCTCCGGCAAGCTCGGTGACATGATGGGCCGCAAGTGGCTCTACATCGGAGGTATTGCCACCTTCGTCATCGGCTCCACCGTGGGCGGCTTCGCCAATTCTATGAACCTGCTCATCATCGGCCGTGCCATTCAAGGCTTCGGCGCCGGATTCATGATGATCTCCTCCCAGTCCATCATCGCGGAGGTCACCACGGCACGTGAGCGCGGCAAGTTCATGGGCATCATGGGCGGCGTTTTCGGCCTGTCCTCCGTCCTCGGCCCAGTCCTTGGCGGCTGGTTCACTGATGGTCCAGGCTGGCGCTGGGGCCTGTGGATGAATATTCCCATTGGTCTGCTCGCCATGACTGTGTGCGTGCTCGTTCTGCACCTGCGCGTCGGCGATACTGATCTGCGCAAGTTTGATGCCTTGGGAGCCACCTTCATCGCTATCACTACCGCCTCGCTCATCCTCATGACCACCTGGGGCGGCACCCAGTATGAGTGGTCGGATCCCATCATTCTGACCTTGGCCGTGATCGTTGTGATTGGTGCTGTCATCACGGTCTTCGTCGAGAAGCGGGCCAAGGAACCCCTGATCCCAGTGCTGCTGTTTAAGAACCGCAACATGGTTCTCACGACGGCAGCTGGCATGGTGCTGGGCTTGGCTATGTTCGGCGTGCTGGGCTACATGCCGACTTACCTGCAGATGGTGCACACCCTAACGCCGACCAAGGCGGGTCTCATGATGATCCCGATGATGCTCGGCATGATCGGTACTTCCACCACCGTTGGGTTCGTCATCGCCCGCACCGGCCACTACAAGCGCTACCCCATCATTGGCCTCGCAATTACGGCAGGCGCTCTGTTCTGGATGTCGAAGCTGACTGTGGACACCTCCCTGACTCAGCTTGGAGCCGAGTTCCTCGTCTTCGGCATCGGCCTCGGCTTCGTCATGCAGGTGCTCGTTCTCATCGTTCAGAACTCTTTCCCCGTGGCGCTGGTGGGTACCGCAACGGCGGCTAACAACTTTTTCCGCCAGATTGGTTCCGCCATGGGTGCGTCCTTGGTGGGCTCGCTGTTCATCCACAACATGAAGGATGAGTTGGCTGCCAATATGCCGGCTGCTATTGCCTCCATGGGCAATGCCGGTGCACCCTTTGCGGAAAAGTTCAGCGCCGAGGGCGGCGGTTCCTCTAGCCTGACCCCGTCGATGGTGGCACAGCTTCCTGACCCAATCCGCGACGTTATCCTCAATGCCTACAACGACGGACTCACCCCAGTCATCCTGCTTATGGTCCCGATGGCCATCATCGCTCTCCTGCTCATCCTGCCGATACGGGAGGAGCACCTCAAGGAGACCATCGATTAGAGCACTCCCCCAAGGTCTCAGCAACAAGAAATCCTCGCTACGAATACTCACGTAGCGAGGATTTTCTCGTAACACAGTGCCTAGCGCAGGATTCCTAGCTGGCGCGCCACCTGCGCGGCCACACCGATAAGTGGCCAGCAGGCCGGCAATGATGCCCACACTGGTCGCAGTGCCTCCGGACCACTCATAACGCGGGATAATTACTTTCTCTTCTGGTTGGCTTCTGCCTTCTTCTCTTCCGGCTTCGGAAGGAGCAGCTCATAGACATCGGTATCGCGCCACTGGCCGGCTAGCTCACCATAAGTCATCTTTGCCATGTGCGAGTAGGTACCCACCTTGACGAAGCCGCGGGACTTGTGGAGACCAGCGGAACCTTCGTTCTCCGGGAAAATCCACGAATGGATGGCCCACTTGTGCAGGTCACGGCAGACCTCGATGAGCTGATCCAGCAAAGCACCACCGATACCCCTGCCCTGGGCTTCCTTGCTCAGGTAGATGGAATCCTCCACCACTCCGTGGAACACGGTCCGAGTGGACGCCTGCGCAGCGCAGACCCAACCGAGAACCTTCGAGTCATCGTCTTCCTCAACAGCGACGAAGACGGACGACATAATCTTGACGTTCTTAAATTCCTCGAAGGTCAACGAGCGGGTCTCGTAGGTGGCGTGACCAGTGTTAAGGCCCTGCTCATAGATTTCCCGCATTTGCGGATAGTCCGCAGCGTTGAAGGGCCGGATGCGGAAATCCTTCTTCTTGTCTTTCGCGTTGTCGCTCATGGAACAATTATTACTGAGCGCACTGCGTTAATGCCAAGCTGAGAGCAGGCAGATCGCCATTCGCGAACGCGTTAATTCTCACCCTCCAACAAATCGGTGACGAGCTCTGCAATGGCAGAGCGCTCAGAGCGCTGCAGGGTCACATGCGCAAAGAGCTCATGCCCCTTGAGTTTCTCAATGACTGCCTGCACACCATCGTGGCGACCAACGCGCAAGTTATCGCGCTGGGCAACATCATGCGTGAGCACCACACGGGAGCCGCGGCCCAACCGCGACAGGACAGTCAGCAGCACATTGCGCTCGAGCGACTGGGCCTCGTCGACGATGACAAAGGAATCATGCAAGCTGCGGCCGCGGATATGGGTCAGCGGGAGAACTTCCAAGAGGCCGCGGTCTTGGACTTCCTCCATGACGTTGTCGGATACCAAGCCTTCCAGGGTGTCATACACGGCCTGCGCCCATGGGTTCATCTTCTCGCTCTCAGAGCCTGGCAGGTACCCCAAGGACTGCCCGCCCACCGCATACATCGGGCGGAACACCACGATGCGGCGGTGCTCGCCACGTTCCAGCACTGCTTCCAAGCCAGCACACAACGCCAGCGCGGACTTACCCGTGCCCGCTCGGCCGCCGATGGACATGATGCCCACGGAAGGATCTACTAAGAGATCCAACGCAACGCGCTGCTCGGCGGAACGGCCTTGCAGGCCGAAGACGTTGGTATCCCCGCGCACCAACCGCACGGTGCCCTCAGGCGTCATGCGTCCCAGTGCTGACTGCCCGCCTGCCTGCAGCGTCACGCCACAGTGCACCGGCAGGTCTTCGACGCGGGTGCCGGCGGTGGTCACGGAGCCGTCGATAAGCACCTCGCCCTCCCCGTAGAGTTTATCGATGACCTCGGAACTGGTGGGCACGGTGGCCATGCCGGTGTAGCCGGTGAGCACAACGTCCTGTGCATGGTACTCATCGGCCTGCAGGCCCACAGCGCCAGCCTTGACACGTAGCGGAACGTCCTTGGTCACCAGAACGGTGTCCTTCCCCTCGTGCTGGAGGTTGAGCGCGCACGCGAGGATTCGGTGGTCCCCCTCCGGCCCACGGAAGGCTACCGGCAGCAGGGATTGGTCCTGGTGGTTAAGCTCCACGCGCAGTGTTCCGCCCGCGGCATTGACGGGCAGCGGTTGGTCTAGAGCTTCATAAGTGGCGCGGAGGTCCTCCAAAAAGCGAAGAGCTTGGCGGGCGAACCAGCCAAGCTCCGGGTGATGACGTTTTCCTTCCAACTCAGAGATAACGACGATGGGCAGCACCACATCGTGCTCTGCGAATTTACGCAACGCCCAGGGGTCGGAGAGAAGGACGGAGGTATCGATGACATAGGTCTTGGTTGCCACAGCGGCCTCGTGCGGCTGCTCGGTCAGGACGGAAGGATTGGTCATAGCGGCAGGGTTCTCCCTTGTTATGCCCGCCCCAACTCATCGACCTGGGAGGGCATGGTGAAGCTGGTGATTGTCGGACTGCCCGGAGACTGCACTTAACCTCCGGACACCGTCCACGCTAGAGAGTGAAGGTTGAAATTACATGGGTGCAAGATGAACAGTATTAAAACGGCATTCACCGCAGTCACACCATTCCCACGAGTTGGGAGCCGTTTTTAGCGAAGCCGTGACCATGGAAAACAGAAACAGGCTCCGCACCGTTCTATCAGTGCGGAGCCTGTCTTAAAAGCTCAACGGGTGACTATTCCCGCTTTATAGCTCTGAGTCTTTAGTTGATCGTGGCCTCGTACTCGCCGGACTCACCCTGCAGCCAGGAGATAGTGCCGTTGGTGAACTCCTGTACCCAACCGTTGCCCTCGGCCTGCTCCGGGGCAGTCGGCAGGCCAACCTTGCTCTCAAGGCCGCCTTCCTCGGTCCAGGTCTCGGCGATCTTGCCAATAATCGGCTGGGTGCCTTCACCCTCAGCGAATGCCAGCAGCTTGTCCTTGGCAAAGGTCGCAACGCTGCCCTTGTCGGTGGTCTCGATGGACTCCGGGTCGCCCCACTCAGCAGCCTTCTCCTTGATGGCCTGAGCGAAGTCAGCAGGGACCTCTACATCACCATTGGCGGTGGATACGCTCTCCTTGTCACCCTCGGCGCCAGCCTCAGAGTCAGCGGAGTCTGATTCAGAGGAGTCAGCACCCTCAGCATCGGAAGGATCCGCGGACTCGGAGTCCTTCATGGAATCCTTGGCGTCCTGAGCGGCAGAGCCGGCAGCATCGGTAGCGTCGGACGCGGCGGACTGTGCGGCGTCGCCAGCCTCCTTAGCGGCATCCTCAGCATCCGAGCAAGCAACGACGCCTAGGGACAGGGTGGCGGCGGCGATACCAGCAGCGAAACGACGAGTCATCTTCTTCATTCTTAGGCCTTTCTCTTCTAGTTGAGCACTGTTCTAAGTACTTTTGTTGAGAACGAAGCCCACCGTAGGCATAGCCAGCACGTCTTGCCACCATCCAGCCTATGATTTGACAACAAAGAGGTTTCTTTATCTACGTTTCCGCTGTTGAGAACCCTTATATCTTTTCGGTAACGGTTTGAAAATCGAGCCCTTTTGAGACTTTCCTTGGGCCCTTCTGCGTTCTTGCTTAGCCTTTGCTTTATCGCGCGCACTGCGCTTCTCAGCAGTGTTGCGGGAGGAATTCCGCGTCCTTCCCTTGGCCACCCCGACGAAGTCCTGAATCTCGTCGCCATCGTCAGCCCGGCGCCACACCAAAGCGATCTCCGTGCGCGCAACGGAAGGGTCCTCCAGCCCAAGTGCGACTACCTGCTTCTTGCTCAGCACCTTCAGCAGGGGGCGAGGTGCGATGGCCACGCCCACGTTGGCTGCCACAATCTGGAGGGCGGTGCGCAGCGCGGGAACGTCGACGCTGCCGTCCTGCGCAATCCGGTAGTTCACGATCTCTTCGGCGACGTCCTCTGGTGAAATGTCCTCCCCCACCTCCGCGTAGACCGAGTCTTTCGGCACCGCAATACCAGGCGCCTCCTCATAAAGACGGACCACATGGAAGCTGTCATCAACCCGCGAATCTGGCAGGCGGGTCAGCGCGAGGTCTGCCTCATGCGCGAGAAGAACCGCCATCGCATCATCGGCGTCGACGGTCACCAGGGACTCGGGAGAATGCGAGTCACGGTAGCGGCGAAACCACTTACCGGGTTCTGTACCAGTGGAAAAGACAAGGCGGAGCATGCACCTCATACTACGGTGCTGCTAGCGTGGTGAGCGTGACTGATACCCCAAATAATGAAACCCCGACCACCGAAACCCAGCAGCCTTCCGGTACCGCCATGCGCGCGCAAACCGCGGCCAAGAAGCTGGGCATCTACCTGCCGGCCACCCCGGAGGAGTTTCAAGCCAACGCAGTAACCCACGCGCAACTGCGCGACTTGCAGGAGAATCCGCCGGAATGGCTCGCTAACCTGCGCCGAGAAGGCCCGCATCCGCGCCCAGTGGTGGCACAGAAGCTGGGGATCTCCGTGACCGCGCTGAAGAAGAACGAGATGGACCGCCCTCTCACCACCGCGGAAATTAAAGAACTCCTCAGCGCAATGCCCGAGTGGCTCGAGGCCGCCCGGAAAGCTCACGCTGAGGAGCGTTCGGAAGCTTAGACCAACTTCCAGTCTTCGAGGCCGTCGTAGAGCGGGAAGTCCGCGGCGACCTTCTCCACGCGGGCGCGCAGCTTGGCGACGTCCGCGTTCTTGCCGTTTGCCAGTGCGGTACCGATGACATCGGCTACCTCGGTGAAGGCCGCCGCGTCGAGGCCGCGGGTAGCCAAGGCCGGGGTACCGATGCGCAGGCCGGAGGTGACCATCGGCGGGCGCGGATCATTCGGAACCGCATTGCGGTTCACGGTGATGCCGACCTCGTGGAGAAGGTCCTCCGCCTGCTGGCCATCGAGCTCGGAGTTGCGCAGGTCCGCCAGGACGAGGTGCACGTCGGTGCCGCCGGTGAGGACTTCGACACCTGCCTTGGTGCAATCCTCAGCGGTCAGGCGCTCAGCCAGAATGCGAGCACCTTCCAGGGTGCGTTCCTGGCGCTCCTTGAACTCCTCGGTGGCCGCAATCTTGAGGGCGATAGCCTTTGCCGCGATGACGTGCATGAGCGGACCACCCTGCTGCCCCGGGAAGACGTTGGAGTTGATCTTCTTGGCAAAGTCCTGCTTGGCCAAGATAATTCCGGAGCGCGGGCCACCAAGCGTCTTGTGCACGGTGGAGGACACAACATCGGAGTGCGGCACCGGTGAAGGGTGCAGACCGGCGGCCACGAGGCCTGCGAAGTGCGCCATATCCGTCCACAGGTAGGCGCCGACCTCATCAGCGATGGAGCGGAAGTCCTCAAAGTCAATGGTGCGCGGGTAGGCGGACCAACCTGCAATGATTACCTGCGGCTTCTCAGCCAGAGCCTGCTCGCGCACCTTATCCATGTCGAGGCGCATGGTTTCCGGGTCAACCTCGTACGCGGCAACGTCGTAAAGCTTGCCGGAGAAGTTCAGCTTCATACCGTGGGTCAGGTGACCGCCATGCGCCAAGGACAGGCCCATGATCTTGTCACCTGGCTGGATCAGCGAGGCCAGCACAGCAGCGTTGGCCTGCGCACCGGAGTGCGGCTGGACGTTGGCAAAATCGGCGCCAAACAGCGCCTTGGCGCGATCGCGTGCCAGGTCCTCCACGACGTCGACGTGCTCGCAGCCGCCGTAGTAGCGGCGTCCCGGGTAGCCCTCTGCGTACTTGTTGGTGAGAACAGAGCCCTGTGCCTGCAGAACCGCGCGGGGGACGAAGTTCTCCGAAGCAATCATCTCGAGGGTATCGCGCTGACGAGCAATCTCACCGGAGATAGCATCGAAGACCTCGGGGTCAAGATCGCGCATCTCCTGGTAGCGCACGTCTGAATTGTTCGTAGTCGTCATGAAAGCGTGGTGTCCCTTCCTAAAGATGGTCAAGATCGCCAGCAGTGCCCGCTCGCAGCACAACACCACCGGCTTTAAAAATCGCCGAAGCTAGTTCTACATCCTAACGCCCGCATCCCCCGCGCGGGGGCCTCTAGGAATCTTTTCATTCGGGGCAATTGCACTAGGCGCCTGATGCAGTGCGACAATAGTCGGCATGGCGCGAATGACCGATGCGAGCCCGTACCTCGATTTTGACCGTGATACGTGGCGTGCCCTGCGTAAATCCATGCCACAGGTGCTCACGGCAAACGAGGTGGAAAAACTCCGCGGCATCGGTGACCGCATCGACCTCACCGAGGTAGCAGAGGTTTACCTCCCTCTTTCGCGTCTCATTCATATGCAGGTGGAGGCCCGGCAAAAACTCACCGCGGCCACCGAAGCCTTCTTAGGTAATCCGCCGACGCACGTGCCCTTCGTCATCGGCGTCGCCGGCTCTGTTGCCGTGGGCAAATCCACGACAGCACGCCTGCTCCAAGTGCTCCTTGAGCGCTGGGAATCCCACCCGAAGGTCGACTTGGTGACCACGGACGGCTTCCTCTACCCCACCGCCTACCTCAAAGAACACGGTCTAATGCAGCGCAAGGGCTACCCGGAGTCCTATGACCGCCGCGCGCTGATGCGTTTTGTTACCGACGTTAAGTCTGGCAAACCTCTAGTCACGGCCCCGCTCTATTCGCACGTGTCCTATGACATCGTCCCCGGGGAATTCCAGGAAGTCCGGCAGCCGGACATCCTCATCTTGGAGGGCCTCAACGTGCTGCAAACCGGCCCGACCCTCATGGTCTCCGACCTGTTCGACTTCTCTGTTTATGTGGACGCCCGAGTCGACGACATTGAGAAGTGGTACATTGACCGCTTCCTCAAGCTCCGGCACACGGCTTTCCGCGAGCCAGGTGCGCACTTCGCCTCCTTCGCGGACATGACGGATGAGGAAGCCTACGTGCAGGCCCGTGAAATCTGGCAGTCCATCAACCTGCCCAACCTCATCGAGAATATTTTGCCCACCCGGGTGCGTGCTTCCTTGGTTCTGCGCAAAGGCTCACACCACTTGGTAGATCGGGTGCGGATGCGCAAGCTGTAGCCAGCGAACTGAAATTAGCGTCCGAAGCGGCGCGAGCGCTGAGAATAATCGCGCAAGGCGCGTAGGAAATCTACCCGGCGGAAAGCAGGCCAATAGGTATCGGTAAACCAAATCTCTGAATAAGCAGCTTGCCACAGAAGGAAGCCGGAAAGGCGCTGTTCGCCGGAGGTGCGGATCACAAGATCGGGATCCGGCAAACCTTTGGTGTAGAGGTTGCCCGTGATGGCCTCCGCCGTCACGTTCTCCGCTATTTCCTCCGCGCTCAATCCCTTTTCGGCTTCGCTGCGAATGAGGCTCTGCACGGCGTCGACGATTTCTTGACGCCCACCGTAGCCCACCGCGATGTTAACGATGACGCCCTGATGATCCTCCGTGGCTTCAGCAGCGCACTGCATTTTGGCGGTAACTTGTTCAGGAAGCAGATCCAGGTGCCCCACGAGACGAATTTGGCAATCCAGGTTCCCCTGGGAGAGGTGCGTGACAACATCGGAAATGATGTCAAAGAGCAGCTGCACTTCCTGCTCGCTGCGCTTCAAATTTTCCGTCGACAACAGGTAAATAGTGACGACCTCAATGTCGGTGCCTTGGCACCAAGAGATCATCTCACTAATTTTCCGTGCCCCCTGGCGGTGACCGTGGCTAATATCCGTAAAGCCCGCCTCGCGCGCCCAGCGGCGATTGCCATCCGCCATGATTGCCACGTGGCGCGGCTGCGGTTTGTTCTTAATCTCACGCGTTAAACGCGCCTCATACAGGGGGTATAGGAGCTGGCTTAGGAACTTCACGGTGGGGAAACGTCCTCTGCGTTAAAAGATGGACTTCTTACTGTTATCGAGGATGCCGGCTTCCTTCATTGCCGCATCGACCGCCTCATCGTCGAAAGGATCAATGCCGTGATCCTGGGCGAACATGGTGCGGCGACGGAAACGCGAGTAACGGCGGTGAAAATTCCAGCCTGCGAAAAGGACGGCAACGCCCATCAGGGCAAGGATGAGCAAACCGATAGGCGAGGCCTTACCGAACTCTGGTCCTACCGGCCCGCTTTGGCTCCCCTGGGCGAGCAGGGCGACGTCATGCGCCGCGAAGTACAAAGCGTTCATGATTTAAGACTCCCCTACTTCCGGGATTCCCGCAAATAAATCATCCTCCGGCAGCGCCGTCGAAACGCGGGTCTTAGCCAACTCAAATTCCTCCGTGGGCCAATGCTCCTGTTGCACGGACACCGGCGTCGCAAGAAAGGCACCGGCCGGATCAATTTGGGTGGCGTGAGCGCGGAGAGCGTCCTCACGGTTTTGGAAGTAGTCCGCGCACTCTACCTGCGTGGTCACTCGCGCCATGATGTCACCGAAGGCGGTATCCCACCGCGCGAGCATTGGCTCATACGGGCTCACCTTTCCCTCTTCCACAAGGAGGTCGTGGAAAATCTTCATCCTTTGATACACAAAGCCGTGCGTGTAATAAAGCTTCAGCGGCTCCCACGGCTCCCCCAATTCTGGGTGGTACGCGGCATCGCCCGCTTTTTCCCACGCCAACATAGACGCCCGATAGACCATGAGATGATCCGGGTGCGGGTAGCCGCCGTTCTCGTCATAAGTAATGATGACGTGAGGGCGGAACTCACGGATAATCTCCACCAGCTCTTGGGCTACCTCATCATCTTCCTTGAGAGCAAAGCAGCCCTCAGGAAGCAGGTCCTTAATATTAGGTGCGAGTGGGTTTCCGGGAAGGCCCGAGTCCACGTGCCCAAGCCAGCGGTGTTGCACGCCCAAAGCCGCGGCCGCTTCCGCCATTTCCTCTCGACGAATACTGCCCATGTTCTCAAGGACACCAGGGCGGTCCATGGCTGGGTTGATAATATCCCCACGCTCACCACCGGTGCAGGTGACGACGAGGACCTCTGCCCCTTCCGCAGCATACTTCGCGGTTGTCGCCGCACCCTTCGAGGATTCGTCGTCAGGGTGCGCGTGAATAGCCAAAAGGCGCTTCGTACTCACTGGGTGCTACATCTCCCTACATTGCTTCTTTAAACAGACGCCCAGTCTAGTGGATACTAACTTCGCGGCGACCGTTGGATAGAATCAAACTCATGTCTGACGCCCAACCTGCTTCTCGCTCCTCACGTTCGCAGTCTCGCTACGGCTCCACGAACAGCTCTCCGCTCAAGGGAGGCTCGTGGACCAACCGGGCACTGGTATTGGCGTTTTTGGGGATGCTCGTCGCGGCCATCATCTTTGGCGTCCAGTACTTCCGCGGCCAGCAGAAGGTCAACGCAGATATATCCTATGTCACCCACGAGATTCTCTCCGATGACTCCATGCGCATTTGGGTAGACATCACGCGCAACCGCGTTGAAGAACCTGCTTATTGCATCGTGCAGGCTTTTGACTACTCCAAAGCGGAGGTCGGCCGCCGCGAATTTGCTGTGCCGGCCGGCGGCGAGTCTGCCCAGCGCGTCGCAGTGGACATCCCCACCAATCACCCGGCTGTCGCCGGTGGCGTCTACGGCTGTTCTGGAAATATTCCTTCTTATCTCGATACCAACACTATGGATACAGCGGGTGAGGCAACCGACAACTAAAAGCCCAGCTGTGCTAGTATGTTGAGCGTTCTGAATGGGCTGCGCCACCTGCACTTTTACGCCCGTTCTTTGAGAAATAAAAGTGATCATTAGAAACCGTATACGGAAGGTTGCACTATGGCTGAGCAGCAGAAGCAATACATCACCCCGGAAACCAAGGCCAAGCTCGAGGCCGAGCTGCAGGCCCTGATCGACCACCGCCCGGTCGTCGCCGCGGAAATTAATGAGCGCCGCGAGGAGGGTGACCTTAAGGAGAACGCGGGTTACGACGCCGCCCGCGAGATGCAGGACCAGGAAGAGGCCCGCATCAAGCAGATCTCCGAGGTTCTGGCTAACTCCACCACCGAGCGCACCGCCGTCCAGGAGGGCGTTGCCCACATCGGTTCGGTTGTCCACGTTTACTACAACGGTGACGAGGAGGACCGCGAGACCTTCCTCATTGGTACCCGCGCTGCTGCTTCCGACAATAAGGATCTCGAAACCTACTCTGAGCAGTCCCCGCTGGGCGCTGCCCTTCTGGGCGCTGCCGAAGGCGAGACCCGCGAGTACACCGCGCCGAACGGCAAGACCTTGTCGGTGACCGTAGTCTCCGCTGCGCCTTATGATTCCGCAAAGGCCGCAACTCCGCGCAAGTCCTAATTTATACTGCTCTTAGGTCACCGTTTTTCTGAGAAAGAGTTTTATCCCCATGAAGAAGTTCACTCGTTTCGCCGCCGCTGGTTTGGTTTTCTCCGCTGGCCTCACCCTCGCCGCTTGCCACCCGCCGAGCGAGCAGGATTCCACTGAGAAGGTTGACACTGGCGCCACCTTCACTGGTGAGGCCCCTGGCTCTGGTGCTGCCGCATCCTCCGAAGCAGCGGCTGAGACCGAGGTTGCTGAGAGTGGAGTTGCTGGCACCGAGGTTGCTCCGGCCGGATACACCACTGCCCCGGTTCAGCAGTAGACTCTGCGGTAACTTGAAGCGAAAGCGGCGCCCCGAATAATCGGGTGCCGCTTTTAGCATTTGAGGGCAATCACCCTCAACCACATGCCCCTAGTTTTCTTCGCGGGCCCAATCCCCAATGACTCCCGGCAGCACCGCAGGCGCTTCGCCGAGCAGGTCACGGCGGTTGGGGTCGCGCTCCACCTGCGTCGTGACGGATTTGATCCGACGCTCACCATCGCTCCCGCGTGCCATTCCGCCCATCAGGGGCATCATGCGCATCCCTGCACCACGGGCATTGCTAACACCCGACTTCGCGCCGTGCGCTCCGCCGGCAGCGCCCACGACACCACCGGCGCTGCCACCGGCACCAGCGCCACCAGGACCGGCCACGCCGCCCATGCCACCCACACCAACCGCACCACTGCCTGCACTACCGCCTAGGAGGCCACTGCCGCTTAGCGACGCCCGCCCCTCCCTCTGCTGACCAGCCCCTGTTACGGCCCCTGGAAGGCCACCGAGTACCGGATGCGTTCCGGTCTGCGGCCCGCCGAAGGAAGAATTCAAGCCGCCCAAGCCCGCTGCAGATGTGGTTGGATTCGCTGATGCCTCCGGCAAACGACCATTGAGTCCCGCAATTCCTCCGGGAAGCTGGTTGCCACGTCCATCAGCGAGACCGACTGATCCCAATCCGTTGAGACCACCTGCCGCATAGGGCGCACCGCCCGGGGCAGTCGTGGCTCCTGTCATCGTGCCGTGAACCGGGTTAAGAGCCCCGACTCCCGCACTAGCGGCCGACGTGTTTACCCCGGCTGCATCGATGGGCGCCAGCGCCTCACCAAAGCCAAGGTCGCTAAGAATATCGCGCCCACGGTTCTGCAATTCTCCATGAAACTTCGCGATGTCCTCAGCGCCCATCCCGACGCCACCAAGCCCTTGGATCTGGCCGTTTGCGACGTCAAAAGACCCAGGCCCCACAGCGCCACTCTGTATTGCTTCAGCAATCTTTTGGGGCCAGGCAACCCCATCTGTGTTGTACCGGTTTCCGTCGCCCGCGACGGCCCCAAAATGAGTGCTTGTATCCCCACCGCCACTGGGTGGTGCCGCATCCATGAGTGCATGCTGATACGGCATAGCCGAAATCACTTGCTGCTGCAGAACACCCTGCATATAGGTCAATGCTGCTTTTTCAGCGGCTGCGCGTGCAACAGGATCTGGAATCGCGGCCACCTCGAATGCCAGGGCAATGGCTTCGGGTTGAACGTTCACTAGCTGCGCTTGGAAGCCAAATAGCTTCTGCTGCATAACATTTGCATTAGCGATGAAGTGTGTTCCTGCCTGCGCGACCTCACGAATCTTGTGGGCCGCACGAGTAGTAGCTTCGCTGTCATTCTCCGATTCCAAGGATGCGGCTGAGTGCTCAAGTCCAGCGACGATATCGGCGACTTCCCCACTCAGTGCTCCCCACCGTGCGTTGGCTTCCGAAACGTCCCAGAAGCGAGTGCTGAACAAATTCGATGCCAGGCCCATAATGGATGCGCCGGGATCCACGATTGGAACAGTAAACCCAAACGGACTGTAGCCCGGGTCTGGTTGTGACACTATCGGCATCGACGACGCCCCGCCTCCCCCGCCAGCATCAGCGACATCCAGCCCCCGGCTGGTGAGTTCGTCTTGCGATTCGAAGCTTGCTAATTCAGTTTGAAGTGCCTCCCCGAGCCAAGATACCTGTCCCCTAAACCCCTCCAAAGAATTACGCGCCGACCCCGGATCCGTAGCCAGCACGCGCTGGTGAATTGCACCAACTTCACTTAGGCCGGTAACCGTGGAGAAGCCTCCATCTAGAGGACTATGCACGCCACTTGAAGCATGCCGAAGTCTCTTTCCCAGTTCCGATATGCGAGATACTTCTAATGCCAATGCGTTCTGATTGATGATCATTTCCCGAGCCCCTTTATTCAAACCAGTTCCAATAGTAGTTTTCTTGACTGTTCACATTTTTCCGCCATAGAAACCCCTGATGTCAGTTCCGTCCATGCAACCGAAACGACACCACGAGTGGTTTCAACATAAGAAGTGCAAGTAGTGCCCTTCATGAATGTGTCCTCTACGGTGTAGATTTCTTCCCCCGCTTTATCCATCGGCAAAAAAGGCGTGGGATATAGTGCGCGAATGCTCTCCATTTCCTCATGCTGAGCCCCAAGAGCTATGGCAGCTTCTCTGCCGTTGCCTAGGTCTTTGGAGAAGAAACAACTTCTGTACCCTGTCTCTCTTTCCGGTTCCGAAGTCATTTGCAGCCTCAGGTCAGATAGAGATTCATCGGGTATCTCAGTACATGGATCAAACACTTGAAATCCAGGCGCCGTACGATCAAATTCACCAAATGGCGGCAGAACCCCACCTCCCGCACGAGGCTCGTCGCGTGAAGCCTGAGCCTCTCGCGACCTCGTGGCGGTGGCATCAGCGACCCCCGAGTCCCCTGAGCCACCGCCGGTGCTATCGCCAGGAAAATTGTGAAAGTCCCCCGGATTATCACCATGGTCGCGAGCACCTAGACCTAGCGGAGATGCGCAGTTTGACAGCACCCCGATACAAACCGCCACCAGCACTAGGCCCCCGATTCGCTTCATGGTTTCCCTTCAACCAACTTTCCTGACTGTCAGAAGCCCCTCACTGAAGCTGATAGCTTCGAGCGGCTTCTGCGACCAGAATGCACGAGAACTATCAAGATGTCGCGTCAGACCCAAATAAGCTTCACGCAATATTTCCAGACAGGTCAATTATTAGACGCCATTAATAGCACTTTTATAAATAATCGCTGGTCGTAGCCTGCAAGAAACTTGGATGCCGGCAGGGAGCTACATGTGACCGAGCTGCCGATTATAACCAAATGGGGGTCCCCTAATTACAACACTGTTAACTTCCGGGTGTCGTTTTCCAGTAGAAAAGCAGAAAGCCAACCACCTCACATGATCCCACTCGACAACACCTCAAGCTCCACTTAAAAGCCCAGCTAGTTCAGCCGACCTGCAAGAGAATGACAACGGCATAGCAACGCATTACTGCGGCTTAGCAGCAGTCACATCAATACCGAAGGACTAGCAGTGACCCACTCGTCCCCCCGACTTCCGGCTTTCAACCTTCCATAAATCGAACATTTTGCCCATAACCATCAAGAGAACCTTTGGCTTCACAAGCATAACTAAGTGTGTGCTCATCCACGTCGCGCGGGGAAGATGACTATCTCACCGACCGGAATTGATACACAATCACGCGTGGGACTCCAGGAACATTCGTGCTAACTACTGGCTAGCTCCGACGGTTTAGCCCTGAGGTGACAGAAGTACGCTCCGCCTATAGCCTGCGCTGTGTCCAATAGGAGGTTCTCCGCTCACAAAAGAAACCGACGGCCGACATCACCAAAGTTTGTGATGTCGGCCGCCGGTTCGCAACAGCGCTATGAGACCAATTAGTCCCTGAAGTAGCTCAGCAGACGAAGAATCTCGGTGTAGAGCCAGACCAAGGTCACAGCCAGACCAAGAGCGATACCCCAGGCGTACTGAGCCGGAGCGCCCTGACGGATAAGTCGATCAGCTTGGTCGAAGTCCGTCATGAAGGACAGCGAGGCCAAGACGATGCAGACAAGGGAGAAGATGATGGCGAGCATGCCGCCGTCACGCAGCGGATTGAAACCGAAGAAAATAGCACCCAGCATGTTACCCAGCGCCAACACTGCCACACCAGCAATAAGGCCAAACATGATCTTGTTGAACTTCGGGGTGACCTTGACCGCACCGGTCTTGTAGACCATCAGCATGCCGATAAACACACCTACAGTGCCCATGATGGCCTGCCCAATGAGCGCCATGCCATCGGAGTTACCGAGGGAAACGCCGGCGAACATGAGCGAGAATCCGCCCACGAAAAGGCCCTCAAACACGGCGTAGATCAACGTCACCGCAGCAGAGCCAAACTTCTTTCCAAACGTTGAGACGAGGACAGTAATGAAACCGCCTAACGCACCAACCAGGGTCAGGATCATCGCAATGCCCGGGTTAACCAACTCGCCGATGGCAAAGTTGAGCACGGCCATAACAATAATGACGCCAAGAGTAATACCAGTCTTGGTCACGACATCATCAACCGTCAGCGGACGATCGGCGCTACGGTTTCCCTGGTTAAACGGATTGTCGCTCTGACCGTAGGGGTTGACCTGGGTCTGGCTTTGGCTGGACGAGAGGGAACTCATGACGGGGTTGCTAGAACGCACGCGAATCCCGATTCCTTTCACAGTCGTTCTCTAAAATGCGGCCACTCGGGGCCGCCTTGTCTTTCATTTCACTAGGATCAACGCTCCCCATTGCTAGGAAGTTCCCAAAAATCTCAAAATTCGCAAAATTATCCCCGTTTAATAGGGACTCGTCGTCAAGCAGTGCCCCTCACCCGCAACGACTGGTTGATTAAACCAGCGTTTCCGCTGGTCATGGCACCCCAGTGGTGCCCCCAGTGGGACTCGAACCCACACTGAATCGATTTTAAGTCGACTGCCTCTGCCGATTGGGCTATGGGGGCCAAACCGTGCCCACTTATCTTAGGGCACGGATAGTCATGAGCTGAAAATAGGGTCGGCTTCTGCGCAACCTCCAGGCCTTAGCTCGCTAGTTTTGCTGCAAGGCCAGTAATGATGCCATCGAGGATGTCCTTCTCACTGATGAAGAAGGAACGCGCCTCACTATTGCGTTCAATCATCGTCATGATGCCCTCGACTGCCACGCATCCACCGCCGATGACATCCGCGCGTCCCGGGTGGATAACGGGATTGAGAGCGCGAACATCCGAAGGCAGACCGATCATCTGTCGGGTGAGCACCCGTAGAGCGTCGAAACGCAGCTCGGAGCCATGAATGGAATCGGCATCGTAGCGTTCCATCCCTTGGGCCAGTGCCGACAGAGTCGTAAACGTACCGGCGCAGCCAACGAAGGTCAGGGCTTTATCGATAGGAACGATCTTCTCAACTTCAGCCATGCGCTCAGCCACGTAATCCGTAGCGATCTCAATTTCTGCTTCGGTGGGTGGATCATTGCGCATGATGCGCTCAGTAAGTCGCACACAGCCCATTTGTGCCGAGTGGGAGCCGAGAATCTCACCGTCGATGGTGCCAACGACGAACTCCGTCGAACCACCACCCAAATCGATAACGCAGTACGGGCCCTCCTCAGAATGCAGGTCCCCCACCGCGCCGGTAAAGGACAGCAGCGCTTCCTCTTCGCCGGAAATAACCTCCGCACGAGCACCAGGCTGAACTTGACCGAGCAGTTCTTCAGTCATGTCAAAGAACTCGCGGTGATTCTTTGCATCGCGGGTGGCTGAGGTGGCCACCATCCGTACGCGCTCGACCTTCTCAAACTTCATCTGCTTGACGTAGTCCTCAAGCGCCGCGCGGGTCCGTGCAAGGGCCTCTGGTTCAAACTCGCCGGTGGCGTCGACGCCCTGCCCGAGACGAACAATCTCCATCGTGCGGGAGATATCGCGGATCTTTCCATCTTCCTGAATCTCACTGATAAGCAGACGGATGGAGTTGGTTCCGCAGTCGACAGCAGCGACGCGTGTCATAAGGCTAGCCTTTCTCTTAACCGGCGTTAGAAAAATCGAACTGGGCCATATCAATGCCCAAGTCCCCCACGGTGGGCCAATCCTCTGGGATGGCACTTCCTCGAAGTTTACCGTGTTCTGCGGCCATCGCTACGGCTTCGGTGCCGAAACGTACACGGCCCGGCCCCTCCGCCAGGGCATAAGCGATGAGAACGTGAAGGCACTTCACGCGCTCAGGCATGCCACCACCGGAAAAGTCAGTACCGAGGTCTTCCATGGCGTTGCGGGTTGTCAGGTAGT
Source organism: Corynebacterium sp. HMSC074C01 (assembly GCF_001814605.1). NCBI lineage: Bacteria > Bacillati > Actinomycetota > Actinomycetes > Mycobacteriales > Corynebacteriaceae > Corynebacterium > Corynebacterium sp. HMSC074C01. The sequence goes on from NZ_KV817301.1 coordinate 94,121, forward strand.
GTTCATGCGCGGCTTGGTAATCCTTCTGCAGGTCCTCATCCTCTGCAAGGCGCTGCTCCATCCATTTCATGACATGGGCAACCTCAAGGCGCGATGCTTCGGCGGTCAAGCGCGGGTCGGTGAGGTAATAAAGGGTGGGAAACGGGGTGCCGTCGGGAAGCTTAGGCGCGGTCTTAATCACCGCCGGGGCTCCGTCCGGAGTGCGGTAAGCAATGTCCACGACGCCGCGCGGGGTGCGGCCCAACTGTTCGCGGACGACTTCAAGATCAGCATCGGTCACGGTCATAGGAACCATTGTGACATGGAGATATGGATGAGTCCTATTCAGCAGGTGTTTCCGGTAGGTTTTCGGCTTCTTCCGATACCGAATCCCACAAAACCGTGTACCACTCGCGGTCATCGGCTTCTTCACGACGCTCTGAGGTCACCGTGTCACCGGAGTCCATGCGCGGATCCATGACACGAAAGGCCATCTCGCCTTCATCCATGACACCGAAGCGGCGACGCGCCTCTTGCTTGACGTACTCCTCCGAGTTGTATTTATCAATCTCGGTGAGGAGATCATCCTTGTGGGCCTGCTTGGCAGCAATAGAGCTTTCTAGGCGAGTAATTTCTGATTGGCCGTGGTAATAGTTGCGCAGCGGAACAGCAATGGATAGCAAAACTACGAGAACAACGGCAATAATCACGCCGACGCCCAGAATGTCCAGGCCTTTGGGCTGGACCGGGGTCTTCTTCCGCTTGGCGCGCTGCGCATCGCGGGCACGCGTGTGCACCGGAACGGTGTTCCGGCGCTTCGTGCGGGGAGAAATAGTGCGTGCCATCGGGAAGCCATTGTATCCCGGACCGGCCCCAGTGCCGTGCGGCGCGCGTCGTGTCTCAGAAATAACACGTGTCACAGAAGTTCAGAGTCCGTTCCGGCACGTGCGCTGCGTCAGGTTGACCTCTACGGCTGGCCTCCCAACGCAAAAGGTGCCACAGTTTCCTGTGACACCTTCTGAATTAGAGCTAACTCAGCGAGCAGTCCGAGAAGACTGCCACTAGAAGCTAGCGGGCGAACTTAACCCTGGAAGCGCGGGAATGCGGAGCGGCCGGCGTAAACAGCGGCATCGCCCAGCTCCTGCTCAATACGCAGCAGCTGATTGTACTTGGCCACGCGCTCAGAGCGGGCCGGAGCACCGGTCTTGATCTGGCCACAGTTCAGGGCAACTGCGAGGTCAGCAATGGTGGTGTCCTCGGTCTCACCGGAGCGGTGGGACATCATGGTGCGGTAACCGTTGCGGTGAGCCAGCTCGACGGCGTCAAAGGTCTCGGTCAGGGTACCAATCTGGTTGACCTTGACCAGCAGAGCGTTGGCAGCCTTCTTGTCGATGCCCTCCTGGAGGCGGGCCGGGTTGGTGACGAAGAAGTCATCGCCGACGATCTGAACCTTGTCACCGATAGCCGCGGTGAGCTTGGTGTAGCCCTCCCAATCATCCTCCTGCAGCGGGTCCTCAATGGACACGATCGGGTACTTAGCAACGAGCTCCTCGTAGACCTTGGCCATCTCCTCAGCAGTGTGCTCGCCGCCCTCGAAGTGGTACTTGCCGTCCTTGAAGAACTCGGAGGAAGCAACGTCGAGCGCCAGAGCGACGTCCTTGCCCGGCTCGAAGCCTGCCTTCTTGATGGCCTCAATGATGAGATCCAGAGCAGCCTTGGTGGACTCAGCCTCCGGAGCGAAGCCGCCCTCGTCACCGAGGCCGGTGGACAGGCCCTTGGACTTAATAACGGACTTCAGTGCGTGGTAGACCTCTGCGCCGATACGCAGCGCCTCGGAGAAGGACTCCGCACCGATCGGCGCAATCATGAACTCTTGAACGTCAACGCCAGAGTCAGCGTGGGCACCACCGTTAACAATGTTCATCATCGGAACGGGCAGGACATGAGCGTTCGGGCCACCGACGTAACGGTAGAGCGGCAGGCCAGCGGACTCGGCAGCGGCCTTAGCGGCTGCGATGGAAACGCCCAGGATGGCGTTGGCGCCAAGGCGGGACTTGTTCTCAGTGCCGTCCAGCTTGATCAGGGCCTGGTCGATGAGGCGCTGGTCATCGGCCTCGAAGCCGGCAAGTTCATCAGCGATCTCTTCGTTGACGTTCTCAACGGCCTTAAGAACGCCCTTGCCCAAGTAGCGGTCACCACCGTCGCGCAACTCGTGAGCCTCGTGAACACCGGTGGAAGCGCCAGACGGAACGCCGGCGACACCGCGTGCGCCATCGTCGAGGAAGACTTCAGCCTCAACGGTGGGGTTGCCGCGGGAATCAAGAATTTCGCGTGCCATTACGTGGATGATGTCAGCCATGCTGCTTTCACTCCTATAGAGCCAAATTGATCTTGGTTTGTGTTCTGGGAGGTGCTCCCAAACCACCTGCAGCCAATTGTTCCAGAAAACTTCGGAACGTGTCGGGCTTAAACGGACAACGTGACAAAGATCTAGGAAGGGACTAGGACGTCGCAGGCTGTTCAATGGCGTAGGAGTTCGCCGCTGCCGCCACTTTACGCAGGTAGTCCTCTGATTGGTTGTAGTTGAGAACGGCTGAGCGCCAGCCTTCCGGCGTGGAAAGGTCCCTATCTCCAAAACACAACAATGCGGCGGCACCTAGCGCAGCATCGTCGATCTGGTTGGGATCAGCCACACCATCGCCACTGGCATCCCGACCTAAATGCTCCCAAGAAGAAGCGATAAACTGCATCGGCCCGACGGCGCGATCAAACTCGGTATCGCCGTCAATCACGCCTCCGTCACTATCCGGAACCATGGTGGTGTTATTCGTACCATCGAGAGGTATACCCACGATGGGTGGGTCGGGGTAGCCGTTCTCATCGAGTGAAGAACGGTGAAAGAGATTGCCGTTATAGGTCCCGTGACGGCTTTCAACCCAGCCGATCCCCGCAAGGGTATTCCAGCGCAAATTACAGTTCGGCCAGGACTCCCGCGCAATCAACTCCGCATTGCCATAGGCCCGCAAGGCCTGATCGGGGATGCTGGTGGCATCAGCAAGCTGGTCGGACCACCACGTCAATTTATCCGCCGTGCGCCCCGGACCTTCGACATCAATATTGGGCACTTCTGCCCCACCCACGGGAGGTAGATCCTCTGGGACGGGGGAAAGCTGCCGGAACGGGGATGGCCTATCTAGGAAGGAAAGGCTCCAGGCCACCAGGGAAATGATCAGAATGATAGCCAAGACAATGCCAAGGCCACAGCCCCCGATCCTCCTAAGCCCCTGCGTCATAAAGGTGAATACTACAGCCCGTTGCAGGAAGGGGGTCGAGCGACACAGAGGGTGCAACGAGGCGACTGCATAGACCAATCCTAGGAAGGTGCGAAGCAGAAGTTATGTCACAATGTTCCCATGCGTAACATTCTGCGCTACACTCCAGCCTTGAACAGAGAGCCGAGGCCCCGCTGGTGCTCCACGTTCTACCACCGTCCGTTCCAGAAACGTGCTTTCCCTTATTTAAGGAGTTCCATGCCCATCCGTCGTATCCTCGCCACTACTTCTACCGTCGTCGCCCTAGGTGCCATCGCACCCGCCACCGCCTCTGCCGCTTCCCTCACTGAACTGGGCGGCTTCCTTTCCCAGGGCATCCAGTCGGCTGACTGCAACACCCTGCGCAGCACCCTCACGCTTATCGATCGCAGCACCGAAGGCGAGCTCCTAACTCCGGACAGCACCCGCAACCAGCTTTCGAAGAACCTCACTGCACTGGGCAACTCCAAGGAGCTCGGCCCGCTGGCTTTCGCCGCTGTGAAGTACGCCGGCCAGACCGCTGACCGCGCCCTCGAGTGCAAGATTGTCAAGGAAGACACCATCGCCACCGGCGGCACGGGTCTATCCTCCAAGATCGCTGACTATGCTCCCCTGCTGTCCTCCATGATCCAGAAGGGCTAGTCCTTCTTTTCTCGGGCCTTACCTTCGGCCCACAGGCGCTCCTGCTCCTCTACCCCCACGATGTCCTCTGAGCCATCAAAAAGGTAGGGCGCGCGGGAGCGCATTTTGTTGACGAAAGACATCGCAACATCATCAAGGTTGAAGGCTCCACGGCGTGCCGCGATTTCGGCGTGGAAGAGGATCTGCAGGAAGACATCGCCCAATTCCTTCAGCAGCTCAGCATCTGAAGCGTGCTCCCGCACAGCCTCGGCAAACTCCGCGGACTCTTCCTCCAAATACGGCAGCAGAGTCTCGTGGGTTTGATCGCGCTCCCACTCCCCAATGCGCCGAGCACGCGTCATCACCTCGCGAGCCTGCCACATCGGCTCCTCCAAGGAGGGGGCAAGGATGAGCTCCGCGTGGGCGTCGATAAGCGCACGCACCTGCGGATGGGAAGGATCTGTGCTCACCACAACACCGTGGCCTGCAGGATCCTCACCGCACAATAACTGATCAAAGTCCCAGCGAACGTTCACAGGTACTTCATCAGTGAAAACAACAGGTCCCTGCAGCTTTCCAACGGCCTCCATGGGTATTAGGGTGGGCCAGCGCGGATCTAACAACAGGACAGTCATAAGCAACGAGTATAGGTCCCAGCCTCCATGAACTTTCGCTGCAGTTGCACAAAAGCCCGCCTAAAGGGGTATTTTTAACCAATGACCACTTCCAATCTCACCGAATCGCCGCGCACGCACTCCGTGACGCTGTGGACGCTCGTCGCGCTCATCATCGGTTCCACGGTGGGCGCCGGAATCTTCTCTCTACCGCAGAACATCGCCTCCGTGGCCGGCCCCGGCGCCATGCTCATCGGCTGGCTCATTGCTGGCGTGGGCATGCTCTCTGTCGCCTTCGTTTTCCAGATCCTGGCTCACCGCAAGCCACACCTCGACTCCGGCGTGTACTCCTATGTCCGTGCCGGCTTGGGTGATTTCATCGGCTTTACCTCTGGTTGGGGCTACTGGCTCGGCTCCGTGATGGCGCAGGTGGGCTACGCCACCCTGTTTTTCAACACCATCGGCCACTACGTCCCTTTCTTTGACGCCGACCACCGCTGGGTTTCCGCCATTGCGGTGTCGTTGCTGTCCTGGGGTATTTTTGCCGTGCTTGCCCGCGGTATTAAGCAAGCAGCCATCATGAACATGGTGACGTCCGTCGCCAAGATTGTGCCCATCCTGGCCTTCATCGTCATCCTCGCTTTCGTAGGCTTTAGCTGGGATAAGTTCACCCTGGATATCTGGGGCAAGGCTTCCGACAAGTCCCTCTTCGAACAGGTCCAGGGCATCATGCTCTTTACCGTGTGGGTCTTCATCGGCGTGGAGGGCGCATCCGTGTATTCGAAGCAGGCGCGCACCCGTTCCGACGTCGGTCGCGCCACCGTCATCGGCTTCATCAGCGTTTTGGCACTGCTGGTCTCCGTGTCCACGCTGAGCTTCGGCGTACTCACACAGGAAGAGCTTGCAGCACTGCCGGATAACTCGATGGCCTCCGTGCTCACCGCCGCCGTGGGTGAATGGGGTGGCGCGCTCATCTCCCTCGGCCTGTGCCTTTCCGTGCTCGGCGCCTACGTGTCCTGGCAGATGCTGTGCGCGGAGCCGATCGTCATGATGGCCGTCGATGGTCTTCTCCCCCGCAAGATCGGCACCGTGAACATCGCCGGCGCGCCGTGGGTAGCGCAGCTGATTTCCACGCTGACGATTCAGCTCTTCGTCATCGTCTTTTTCCTCAACGAGACCTCTTACAACGCCATGGTGCAGCTGGCCACCATCATGTACCTGCTGCCCTACATCTTCTCCTCGCTGTACCTGGTTCTTTTGGCCGTGCGCGGCAAGGGACTAACGCACCCGCATGCCGGGGTGCGTTTCGACATCTCGGGCCCAGAGGTGAGCCGTCGCGAGAACCGGCGCCATCTCTTCATCGGGCTCGTCGCCTTCATTTATTCCCTCTGGCTCATTTACGCCGCCGACCCAGTCTACGTGCTGCTTGGCGCACTGGCCGTGGTCCCCAGCATGATTCCTTACGTGGCCACCCGCCTGTACAAGAAGGAACGCGTGTTCAACACTTTTGAGTGGTTCGTGGTTGCTCTGGTGATTATCGGCGCGGTGGCCGCGGTGTGGGGCTTGGGCACCGGCCGGTTGGTGCTCTAGAAGGCCTCGGGCGCCGAGCGGTGCGATAACACCGCATACGCGATGCAGCTCACTAGCCACAGCACATGACCAATGGCGCTGACGACGAGGAAGATGCCACCAGTAATAGAGGCCGCTTCCTCGTTGCCAAACCACCACGTCGGCACGGTGGCTGGTCCGATGTCCCCAAAGTCCGGCAGGTTGGCGTTGCCCACGATAAAGCCGATGAACGCTAGGGCCATCGATGCCCATGCCCACTCCAAGCGGCTTGCGTAATCACTGCGGATGAACAGCGGGAGCAACCCGAGAAACACCCAAAAGCCAACCAGGAAGATCCCAAACATCACCAAAATGAAGGTGAGCCAGCCACCGTTCTCACCGCTGAACTTGATAACCAGGGAGACGGGGATACTGAACAACGCCGCGAACATCCACACCACCATCATGATGATTCGGGGATTAGCTCTACTAGGCCCAATGTGGTTGTTCGAGGCGTCCATTATTTTTCTCCTACGCTAATGACGTTCTTTTTAGTCTTAGCACCGCTGACGTCGACGCGCTCGAGTTCGAACATCGACGCCAAGAAATCCGCCATCCACTGCAGGAGTTCAATGTCTCGCAGCTTGGGGTCAGTGACATTGCGGCCAGCCTTGGGGAAGTTGAGCTGGATGGCCTTGGCCGCCGCGCGGTAATTCGAGCCCGGGAAGAGGCGCTTGAGGCGTACCTGTTTCGAATCCGCCAATTCCACCGGGTGGACCTTAATGCGCGTGCCCTGCACCGTAATATCGCTGACCCCGGCCCGGCGGGCCTGGTGGCGCAGGCGGGCCACTGCGAGAAGACGCTCCACCGGCTCCGGAACAGGGCCATAGCGGTCCTGCATTTCCTCCACCACGTGTGCCAGATCCGCATTCTCCTTGGAAGCTGCGAGCTTGCGGTAAACCTCCAGGCGGAGGCGTTCGGAGTTGATGTAGGACTCCGGGATATGAGCATCCACCGGCAGGTCGATGCGGATTTCCTTTGGCCCTTCGTCCGTGACCACGGGGGTCTCACCACGCGCGAGCGCCTTGAAGGTCTCCACTGCCTCACCGACAAGACGCACGTAGAGGTCAAAGCCCACACCGGCGATGTGGCCCGATTGCTCAGCACCCAGCACGTTGCCAGCACCGCGCATCTCAAGGTCCTTCATGGCCACGGCCATACCCGCACCCAGATCGTTGTTCTGGGCGATGGTGGCCAGGCGGTCATAGGAGGTTTCCGTCAGCGTGGCGCCCTTCGGGTACAGGAAGTAGGCATAGCCGCGCTCGCGGGAGCGGCCCACGCGCCCACGCAGCTGGTGCAGCTGGGACAGGCCCATGTGGTGGGCGTTCTCCACGATGAGGGTATTCGCATTAGCAATATCCAGGCCGGTTTCCACGATGGTGGTACACACCAGGACGTCGAATTCGCGGTCCCAGAAACCCTGGACGGTGCGCTCAAGCACGTCCTCGTTCATCTGGCCGTGCGCGACGACGATGCGCGCCTCCGGCACTAGGTCCCGCAGTTCGCGGGCCTTCTTCTCGATGTCAGCGACTTTGTTGTGAATGAAGAAGACCTGGCCGTCGCGCAGCAGCTCACGGCGGATGGCCGCGGCCACTTGCTTATCCTCATACGCACCCACATAGGTCAGGACCGGGTGACGGTCCTCCGGCGGGGTCAGGATGGTGGACATCTCGCGGATGCCCGCCATGGACATCTCCAAGGTGCGCGGAATCGGCGTCGCGGACATGGTGAGCACGTCCACGCTGGCCTTCAGTGCCTTGATGTGCTCCTTGTGCTCCACACCGAAACGCTGCTCCTCATCCACCACGATGAGGCCCAGGTTCTTCCACTGCACGCCAGTCTGCAACAAACGGTGGGTACCGATGACGATGTCCACGGAACCATCCGCCAAACCAGCCAGAATCTCCTTGGATTCCTTGGTCGAGGTAAAGCGCGAAAGCACCTCGATATCCACCGGGAATCCCTGCATGCGTTCGCGGAAAGTATCGGTGTGCTGCTGGGCCAGCAAAGTGGTGGGCACGAGGACCGCGACCTGCTTGCCGTCCTGTACGGCCTTGAAGGCTGCGCGCACCGCAACCTCGGTCTTGCCATAGCCCACATCGCCGACGACCACGCGGTCCATCGGCACCGTGGATTCCATATCCTGTTTGACGGCGTCGATGGCCAGCATTTGGTCCTCGGTCTCGACGAAGGGGAAATTATCCTCCATCTCGGCCTGCCACGGGGTGTCGGGGCCAAACTGGTGACCGGGTGCGGCCTGGCGCTTGGCATAGAGTTCCACCAGCTCACCGGCGATCTCGCGCACCGCGGCGCGAGCCTTCTTCTTGGTGTTCTTCCAGTCCGAGCCGCCCATCTTGGACAGCGTCGGCGCCTCACCGCCGGTGTACTTGCTCAGCAAATCTAGCGAGTCCATGGGCACCCACAGCTGGTCGGCCGGTTGGCCGCGCTTGGACGCCGCATACTCCAGCACGATGTACTCGCGGCGCGAAGTCTCGTCACCGGATTGAACGGTGCGCTCGGCCATCTTGAGGAACTTGCCGATGCCATGAGTCTCATGCACCACGTAGTCACCCTGCTTGAGTGCGAGAGGATCCACGCGGTTACGGCGCTTTGCTGGGCGACGCTTCGCCCCCGCAATATCGCCCACACGGTTACCCGTCAGGTCAGTTTCCGTGATGACGACCAGCGGCAGCGCTTCAGCGTCCTTGAGCTTGCGTACCTTCGGGAACACCAGACCAGCATGGGACAAGGCCTGGTAAAGAGTGACTTCGCCGGGGCTCGGCTCCCAGCCAGGTGTGGCCACCTTCGTGGGAATCCCCTTTTCCGCGAAGCGCTCCACCATGCGCTTAATCGCGCCCTGTGCAGGGGCAATAAAGGCGGCACGCCCGCCGGCCGTGGTGTGCGCCAGAAGCTGCGCCATCATGGCATCGATCTCTGGAATATCACCGCGCGGGGTAGGTCCGGGCTCAAAGTCCAGCGGCAGAGTCTCCGATTCAGCCGCCGCAAACATCCCCGGCGGCGCAAAAGTCCACAGCGGGGCCTCGATATTCCGGCACGTCGCCTCCAAGGACTCATAGGAGCGATAACTCGACGCCGAGGTATCCAGGCCCTCGGCCGCCAACGGACCATCCGCGCCCATCGCGGCGGCCTCCCAGCCAGCAGCCAAGAACTCCGCATCGGTGGATTCCAGATCCGCAATGCGGGTGCGGATCTTCTCCGGCGCCACAAGCAGCACGTGCGTACCCGGGGCAAGGAGTTCGGGGAGGGTGACGAAGGGCTCGGCGGCAAGCACGGCCAGCACAGCTTCCATACCTTCAGCCGGGATGTGCTCCCCTACCTTGGTCAGAAGCTCTGCCAGCGCTGCGTTGCCCCCAAACTTCTGCGCCAGCTCGCGGGCGCGTGCGGCTACCTCATTGGTGATCGGCAGCTCGCGGGCGGGATAGATAGCGACCTCGCCGACCTCGATCTCCGGGATTGCGCGCTGGTCCGCCACAGAAAACTGACGGATATCCGTAATCTCATCACCCCAAAACTCGACGCGCACCGGGTAATCAGAGGTGGTGGGGAAAACATCGAGAATGCCGCCGCGCGTGGCATACTCACCGCGCTTAGCCACCATATCCACGTGCTTATAAGCGCGAAACTCCAGCTCCGACAGGATATGAGAAAGCTCGTGCTCATCTTCTTCCTTCAGGAAGATGGGCGCGCGACCCTCCACCTTGCTCAGGATGGGCTGGCAGTACCCGCGGGCAGAGGTCACCACGACCTGGGCTTTGCCCGCCCCCACCAGGTCAAGCACACGCGCGCGCTTGCCGACGATATCCGCCGCCGGCGACAGCCTCTCATGCGGAAGCGTCTCCCATGCCGGGAAATAAGCGACCTTATCCCCCAGCATGGCCGTCAGCTCCGCAGTGAGATCCTCCGCCTCACGCCCGGAGGCAGTCACCACCAGCACCGGCGCATGGTGCGCCAGCGTGCCGATGGCCCACGGGCGCGCCTGGTCAATGCCAGTAATGTGCAATGAGGCTTCCCCCACTTGGGAGGCGAGGCCTTTAAGTTTTGGATCTGAGGCGGCTACCTTGAGCAGCCCGCCCAGCATCGGCGTTGCCACCTACTTAGCTCCCTTCAACTTCGGTGCTGCTTCCATGCCGGAAAGACCATTCCAGCACAAGTTGACGATGTGCGCTGCGACGGTCTCCCGCGAGGGCTCGCGCACGTCCAACCACCACTGCGCAGTGGTGGCCACAATGCCGACGAGCGCTTGGCCGTAGAGCACCGACAGCTCGGGGTCGAGACCACGGTGTTCGAAGGCCTCACCGAGGATATGCGCAATCTGATTTACCGCCGTATTCAACAACGTGGAGAAGCTACGCTCCGCCCCTGGCTTGGAGTCACGCACGAGGATTAGGAAACCATCGGTCTCCTCCTCCACATAGGTCAGCAGGGCGACGACCCCCTGCTCGATGCGCTCGCGCCAAGAACCCGTCTGCAGCGATTCCGTCACGACCTTTTCCAAAGCCACGAGCTCGCGGTCAATGACGACGGCATAGAGGCCTTCCTTGCCGCCGAAGTGCTCATAGACCACCGGCTTGGACACACCAGCGCGTGCTGCAATGTCCTCCACGCTGGCGCCATCGAAGCCGCGTTCTGCGAAGGCTGCACGTCCTATGGAGATCAACTGCTCACGGCGCTCACGCCCGGTCATCCTTTGTCGAACCATGTCTTCTACTGTATCTCCCCCACTGGACATGGCCCGCACCAGCTAAAAGTCGGCCGTTAACCACGCGCCCGAAAGTCTCGGGCACCTGTTTAGGTTTGGCCCACACCTGTCATGTAATATGTCCTCCAGCGCTCATAATATGTGCGCAGTTTCCCCATGGTGTAATCGGCAACACTACGGTTTTTGGTACCGTCATTCTAGGTTCGAGTCCTGGTGGGGAAGCAAGCACAAACACCGCCTGGACTGCAATTATTCAGCGCTTGGCGGTGTTTGTTTTCTTTTCTTACGACCGCGCCTAAATCCCCTAATTTCAGCTTTCCGCGCAATCGACGCCACCTGCGCCGCGGTGTAGTTCAAGGGAGCAATACCAGCGCGCGGAAGCACCCACCCGCGCCAATACGCCATAACCGCTAGGCCAAAGCCCACGAAGGGCGAGATGACCATACCAAGGGCAAACTTGTCGAAGTGCGCGAAGGATGCCATCACGATTCCTGTAAGCACCGCCGGCACGGCGTAGAGCGGGCTTCCCCCAAAGACCGAGGGAATCTGGCCGGAAGCAACATCGCGCACCATTCCGCCACCCACTGCGGTCAAGACTCCCAAGAATACGCAGGCGATAAACGGCATTCCATGGGTCAGCGCCTTCACACATCCAGTCGTGCACCACACACCCAAGATGACAGCATCCGCGTGCTCGAGGAAGATTTCCCAGGCCTTGCCCTTCAGGTCCGTCAAAAAAGCAATGAGCGCGCCCACACACGCCAGCGTGAGATACAGCGGATCAGAGATAGCCGCTGCCGGACCGCTGGCGATCAGCATGTCACGAATCATGCCGCCCGCCAGCGCTGAAAAGAGCGCCAGAAAGACGAAACCGATAATGTCGAATTCCCTACGGCGTGCAATCGTGCCACCAATGATGCCGTTGAGCACCACACCGATGAGGTCAAAGACCTGGTACAGGGAATGGATGAGCGGGTCGACGTCCTGAATCACAGATACTGACCTTAGCTGATCACATCACTTTTAATCCTCGACTCCATCCAGTTTCATCGCCGCACGGGTAAATGAAGCGGTTCACGCACCGACTGCAACCAAGCAAAGCGGCCCGAAGTAAGAACCCCTCGAAGGACGATAGCAAGTTCTCGGCCACACAAGTAGGCAATAAGGGTTGTTCGATGGGGCTAACTCCCGCGTGTCCGATTCATACCTACTTACGCGGGGAGCACCGCTCCAAATACACCGAACCAGTGGATACCGGAGGGCTCATCCCCGCTTACGCGGGGAGCACGATCTGGACGGTGACGTTCTGCTTGAGGAGCTGGGGCTCATCCCCGCTTACGCGGGGAGCACTACCGGGCCTAGGCTTCCGTCAACCTTGGACAGGGGCTCATCCCCGCTTACGCGGGGAGCGCCACCCGGAACGGCCGAGGTCTTCCAGAGCTTTCGGCTCATCCCCGCCTACGCGGGGAGCACGAGGAGAACACGGCTAGCCCTGGTGCTATCCCGGGCTCATCCCCGCTTACGCGGGGAGCACATTCCATGATGCGGCATATCGCCGGGCCCCACGGGCTCATCCCCGCTTACGCGGGGAGCACGCCTCACGCTTTGGTGCTCAGCTTGCTGGACCGGGCTCATCCCCGCTTACGCGGGGAGCACGCATGGCTCTGGCTACCCGGCGACCCCCAGCCCGGCTCATCCCCGCTTACGCGGGGAGCACTGCGGAAACTCGTTATAGTGGCGCGGTCTGTTGGGGCTCATCCCCGCTTACGCGGGGAGCACGACGCGGGAAATATCAGACCCACGCCGAACCTGGGCTCATCCCCGCTTACGCGGGGAGCACTTTCCGCGCTCCTCAACCAGGTTGAGAGTCGCCGGCTCATCCCCGCTTACGCGGGGAGCACGCTCACAGGCAACTTCTCGAACATCGGTAATCGGGCTCATCCCCGCTTACGCGGGGAGCACGCCTCTTGCGCGGGCTGGGCCTCGCCCGGCCACGGCTCATCCCCGCTTACGCGGGGAGCACGCGTCTGGGAATGTGATGTACGTGCCCCCCGGCGGCTCATCCCCGCTTACGCGGGGAGCACGAGCAGCGCCCCGCCGCGAACGACTGCGTCCCGGGCTCATCCCCGCTTACGCGGGGAGCACACGTCCGCCTTCGGCGACTACAGTGCCGAGGTCGGCTCATCCCCGCTTACGCGGGGAGCACAAGGGCCTGGCGATGCAGGCTAAGCATGGCACGGGCTCATCCCCGCTTACGCGGGGAGCACTTGACTGGTGAGGAGATGAAGCGCCTTGGCGTGGGCTCATCCCCGCTTACGCGGGGAGCACGATACCTCGTTGATGTCCGCATCCACGCCGAGGGGCTCATCCCCGCTTACGCGGGGAGCACTGGCGTTCTACTCGTATGGTCGTTTCGATGTTGGGCTCATCCCCGCTTACGCGGGGAGCACGGATACCTATTCGCAGTCGTTGAAGGTGGATGGGGCTCATCCCCGCTTACGCGGGGAGCACGCAAAGCGGGGCATTAACTCGGTTAGTGAGATGGGCTCATCCCCGCTTACGCGGGGAGCACTTGTGGGTGATCACATTGGTCTTCGCGTACATCGGCTCATCCCCGCTTACGCGGGGAGCACATGACGGTGCCGTCCTTGATTGCGTAGATAGGCGGCTCATCCCCGCTTACGCGGGGAGCACTCGCAACATCATTGCTCGAAGTGTGGCCGCGTGGGCTCATCCCCGCTTACGCGGGGAGCACTAGGCAACGGGGAGCAGTGGATGTCTACCACGGGGCTCATCCCCGCTTACGCGGGGAGCACGGAATGAACCGCTCGCGGGCACCCGTCGGCCGGGGCTCATCCCCGCTTACGCGGGGAGCACCGGGCCCGTTAGCTGAGCAATGGGGTAGTACGGGGCTCATCCCCGCTTACGCGGGGAGCACGATACGGTCGACTAGCGGCGGCGGGGCGTCATGGGCTCATCCCCGCTTACGCGGGGAGCACGGGCCGGTGACGGAGCTGTCCGGCCCGGCGGACGGCTCATCCCCGCTTACGCGGGGAGCACACTGGATCGACCCCAACGCCGGCAAAGTTACCGGGCTCATCCCCGCTTACGCGGGGAGCACTACCCGGATTTTCCGCGAGTCACCCCACACGGGGGCTCATCCCCGCTTACGCGGGGAGCACAGGCTGGGCGCCTCGTTTGGCGGCCAGTAGGACGGCTCATCCCCGCTTACGCGGGGAGCACCGTTGTGCCTCATCCATCCACTGCTGGTGGTACGGCTCATCCCCGCTTACGCGGGGAGCACTCGTCGTATGAAGAGTGCGGAGCTTACTGGTACGGCTCATCCCCGCTTACGCGGGGAGCACCACGGCAACCACCCCACCAGGAGCTCAAAAGTCGGCTCATCCCCGCTTACGCGGGGAGCACATCGACGAGAAACGATTCCCAATGTTCGAGAAGGGCTCATCCCCGCTTACGCGGGGAGCACTCCGTACGACCGGCATTTTCGCGGTTGAGGAGGGGCTCATCCCCGCTTACGCGGGGAGCACGCAGACAAAGTCGCCAACACCCTCGACAACACGGGCTCATCCCCGCTTACGCGGGGAGCACTGACCGTGTTCTGAAGTTGATGGGTCGTGCTGCGGCTCATCCCCGCTTACGCGGGGAGCACGTTGCCCAGGCGTATGTCGCCCGCGTCCACAAGGGCTCATCCCCGCTTACGCGGGGAGCACAAAATGGGCGATCTGATTGTTGCCCAAACGGAAGGCTCATCCCCGCTTACGCGGGGAGCACCTCGATTGAGGCGATGTCGGGTGCGATGGATCGGGCTCATCCCCGCTTACGCGGGGAGCACTGGCCCGGTGAGCTGAGCAATGGGATAGTACGGGGCTCATCCCCGCTTACGCGGGGAGCACCCTTGCTGAACAGCGCATTAACGAGCCGTAAGCTCAGTTTACATACGACTTCTCAGCAGCAAGAGATAGGCTGTGCCCAGTTCTTTCTACTTCCCCTTCTGTTTACGATATGCAGACCGGACCTGCCGTGCCTGCGACCATCCAGTTCTGCTCTGCACAGTCTTCCGTTCAGGAGAGGGACGAACCATGAGCGTGACTCCATCAAAGTCTGTTGGCTGCCAATGGTGCCGGTGAGTCTTAAACTCGAGTCCTTGTTCATTAGCTGCCGAATAAACCAATAACGCTCTTCCGTCCTTACATAGTTCAACTGTTCGCTCCCACAACAAATCACGAATTCTTGCTGAAGGACGACCTACAAACACTCCAGGAGTTAATTCAATCAACCATTTGGAAAGATCACCTCGGAGCCCAGCCGGGCACGCTGTAACGACGAGAACGATCATGAAAGTGTCTCCTCTTCAGACCAGTTCACGCCTGAGGCAATAACCTCGAGTTCACTCCACAACATAAGTTCAACATCACTCACAAGTTCGTCATCAGGGATATCGAACAACGATTTCAAGTCTTTTACCATGCGAGGCATCAGCCTGTGCGAAACAACATAATCGCGAACATGCCGACGGACTTCCGTCGATGGACTTCCCTTGGCAGCAGCAACGGTGTCGAATGCAGCCGGGATTGAAATTTCTGCCTTATATAGATCTGCGATGTCATAAACAAAGGATCGATCGGTTCCCGTGTGAATAACGCCTAGCGCCGGGACGAAACCTAGTGCAGCGATAACAGCATGTGCTACTCCATAGAGCGCTGCGCTCGCAGCGGTAAGCGCCTGGTTGATTGGATCCGATGAATCGAAGTCATTCGGATCATAGGATCGACGATTCCAATAAACTCCGGTCCGTTTCGATTCCGCTTCGTACACTTTCTTCATCCTCGCGCCTTCCCGACCACGTAGTTGTGCCATAGTCAGACTTGACACATCTTCGCCAGGAAACCGCATCGAGTACATGCGGCGCGCACAATCCAATCTCTTTCGTTGGTGAGTGACTACCTCCGCTTGGATTTCTGCCATGCGGCTTGATTTTGCTGGCGGCCGGCCGTGCGCGTAGTACCGCACACCGCGCTCTCCTACCCAGACGGTGCTTACGCCAGCGTCGCCAAGCAGGGCCATCGCAGCATACGTAATCTTTGTCCCCGGCCCCAAAAGAAGAGCTGCGATTTGGGTAGCTGGAAGATGAGCGATGCCCCGTTGGTCCATTATGGTGAGCGAATTGCCATCACGATTCACTACACAGCGTTCAGCGTAAAGAAAACTGATCCGGTCCCCTACGCGCGCCAAGGCCTGGCGTGCGATAGGGACCTCATGTGGCGTAGCCATTAAGAAACTGCCGCCAACGTCATCAAACCACAACCATAACCACGAGCACGACCTATGCCGTGAGTAAGAGTGGAGCGGAGCAGCGCAGAATCTGTGACCTCCAGGGTGCCACGATAGCGGGCCGTTACAATACGGATGTGGCGTCGGTTCCCACCTTTGCGGAAATCAAGGGTCCGCCTCTCCACGATGGCTGTTTCATCTTCTACCGACCAACGTGCTCGTTCTTCCGCAGGCACGGTGTCATTGGCGCGCGGAGCCAACGCAAAACCAGCCTTTTCCGCCCGAGAATAGAGCCACTCAAGCTGGTGATCTACTGAAACGTGAGCTTTAACTTTGCCGCGTTTTCCGTCGTTGGACTGAGAATAGGTTGGGTTTGCAAGCAGCTCAAACCTCCAGCGCTGCCCCTTCTGCAAGGAACCCAGCAGGCGGGTGTAATCAAGGGACTGGGCGGGCCGTGTGTCGTAGCCAGCCTGCTCTACAATTCCAGACGCCGTCGGTTTCTCGGGGCCAACAATGTAAAGAGCATTTTCGTGACTATTTCGATCAATCCGCCATAGCAACCGTGCTTCATCGGTATCGATGTCCGGCGGAAAAGCTGCACTAACTGCCGCATGCATGGCATGTGGATTCGTAAGAAGCTTCCGCCCTTGACGCAACTGAGGGTTGATCAGGATCTTGGTTAGCGTGGTCACGCGTTCATCACCGCTTCCATGAATGGGTCCGGCCGCAGCTGCGATGCATCCAAGGGATTATCAACCATGGCGCTCTCACGTTGAACAACCGTGCGCCAGGAGTACTTTCGGCGCCTCGGATCAAACGACACGGGCACGTCTTGCAACGACTCCCCGAGTTCACCTGGCTTTGCATCGCGATAAATCGGCAGGGCTACCTTCTCTCCACAGGTCTTCATGCACTCCTTTGTGGCATGCCACGTAGAGTGCGCTTGAAGCGACTCAACCGCAGGTTTATCGTCAATTCCCTGCACCAAATTTGGCGGTGCCGGACATGACCGTCGTCCCAAGAAAATCGGAAATGCCGGCTTGTGTAGTGCCTCCGCCAAACCTTCAAGCAATCCACGGTCTTCAGATTCGATCGCAGCAACAAACGCAGCATCGGACAAGAAATACCGGGTTATCAGTTTTGCAGGCGCATTAGGATTGCGCTGCCAATCCTGCGCCGTCTGGTAATCACGCAGCAGACTTCCAGACTGGTCGACTCGCACAGCGAACGTCAGACGCGCAAGATCCTCAATGCCGTCGGTTCGCCGGCGACCTTCCGCAGCGGCGAGCATGCCGAGCACTCCGGATTTCGATGGAATTTGAGACGTTGTTCGCGTGGCGTAGCGCGATTCGTTTCCCCACGACTGCAACGGGGCTTTGAGTAACAGTAACAAGCTCGATGTCATGAGATGACTCCCTTCACTAGGACTGGGAGGAATCCAACACGGTGGTGAGACGCTCCGAAAGCTCGGGCAGAGTAACGGTCTCAGCAATGTCAGCGAACGGTGCTCGCGCTTCGCTTACGCCAACCACGAATGCAGCCAGCGGCTTCAGACCGTAGTTCTCCTCGAATTCCTTTTCTTCTCTTGCCAGAGCTTCGGCACCAGCGATGCGCAAATTCTTGTCGTCGGTGGCTTGGACCGGCTCCTCGAACGCCGTCACGAGGCTCACTGGGCGGGTATCACGCGCGGTGACATAGACCAGCTCAGGCAGCGTGTGGTTGGCAAAGGTGTTGATTTTTCCGGTAGGCATGGACTTGATGAAAGCATCGACAAACTGAACCGCAGCTTGCTTCGCGTTCTCCTCAGAGTCGAGATTCTCCGTAAGGCCCGCTACGTTTACTGTGGCAAACCGGTACAAGGTGGAGGACATCATTTGTACGGTGCCGATCATTCCAGCACCTGTTTCCTCACCTGCTTCAGCAAGATCGTCGACAGCAGTAAAGTAGTCGAATTCCGGAGCGCTATCGTGAATACCCAGAGCATGAGCAACCTGCACTGCGGCATCGACGTTAAAGGCAGCGTCATCAGCAATCATGCGACCAAACATCGCCATATCAACCGAGTGCTTGGTATCGAGAATTTCCTTCGCCTCAGCCTTTTTGATCTTCTCTCCGTCTGCAGCGACGATTGCTCGGACTGCGCGGTCAATCTGCTGCGGGCTCAAGAAAATGAGGTACTTGGTACGTGGATACCGGGCTTCCTTAATAAGTTCCTCTTTATCCTCGACCTCGGACTTTTCTAGTTCCTTGATCCGCTTGTTATCAACTTCGGTCGAAATTCCTGCGACCTTGAAGAGGTCACTAACCTGCTTGATTGCGCGCTCGGAATCCCAGCCTTCATGTTCCTCAACCAGCTTGGCGATCTTCTCCGGCAGGCGCTTCGAGCGGTCCCCCACAGACTCAGGATCAACATTCTTTTCAAAGTAGCTACGGATTGCGCGCTTCCAGGACTGGGAGGACACCCGCTGGCGCGGAACTCCACCAAAAATAGCGGACTTAGGTGCACCCGTATCGTCGCGGTTGATAAGGGATGGCGGCAGGGTTTGCAGTGCGTGGATGTCAATAACCAATGACATGGTGAACTTTCCTTTCGGTTGAAGAGTGTTGTTTAGGATTCAGTGGATTTCGTGCTTTTAGTAAAAGCGCCAGTGGCAAAGTCACGTCCCCATCTCAAGAGAACTCCCTGTCGACGATTCTGATCGACTTGCGTGGAAGTACGAGCGTTGAGAGTTCTGAGGTCTTGTGCAAATTGCCCATAGTCAAAGCCAATTTTTGCGCCGCGAAGCAGTGTGATGAGCGAGCGGATATGGATCAATCGGGAGGCTTCATCACGTGAAACGAGCATGGCATCGAAGCGGGGCTTTGTGGACTGTGATTCGCTCTGTGCGAAGAAACGGCCGCATGCGCGAGCAAAGCTTTGGCCTTCAACGTGGGCGTCAGTCGTCGCGCTTTGCATGTGAATGCCAAACATGACGAGAGCATGAAATGCTGCAAGCTCCGACACTGAGGGGGCATTTCCTCTGCCAAGCTCCCTTTCGCTGAGAGGCAGGTGAAGGCTCAGTAGAACTTCCTCTAGCGCTAGAGGCTGGTCATTGAGGGGAACGGAAGCATACTTGCGAAGATTCGCAAGCGTTGCACGAGCTTGCGCACTTTGTGCGCGGTTTGGTGAGCGCAAGATGGCGAACTGTAGGTCATTCGCAGTCCGAGCTACTGCTGGGCGCAAGGTTGGCCCTGCCGAGGTGCTCGGACAGTCAGTGCTAGTTGGAGTGTTAGTCATCGGAGTCATCCTCGTGTTGTTTTCCAGAGGCAACTGTGCCTGGGGTTGTGCGAGAAACCGTCAATGGGAGGTCCTTGTCCAGCCTTCGATGCAGTTGACGGTAAAGCGAGCCGGCTGAAACTATTCGTCCCTTGCCGGTGTCTCCGGCGTCGACTTCCCTACCAACGATGGCCTTAGTTCCAGCACCACGAAGAAGTTCGCGGGCATCACCAAGCACCTGTTCGCGGACCTGTTCTTGCCAATCACCCTGCCGTGTTTCAGCGTTATCAGAGCTCAAGCCTGTCATCCATGTCAGGAAGAGCGGTTCAAGACGAGCATAGAAGCGGTCAGCAGTACTGCTACCGAATTCATAGTCACCGCCAGCGGCAACGAGCAACTGACCTGCAAACCAGCCGAGGCTGATGGCTGCTTTACCAGTTTTCTCAGCAGAGGTGCGAACTGCATTGCGCACCTTCCGACCCGTATCATCAGCACGCAAAACGACCAGTGGCAAACCGATCGTAGCGATGAATGTCGAGGCTACAGACGATTCCTGTGGGCCATATTCCATCGACACCAAAGCTAAATCAAGGAGGTTCTTGTCCAAGTACCCGTCAGCCTCAAGCTCTGCCAGGTTGGAGAGATTTCTAGGTCGCTTAGGAGCCTTATTCTTACCGTTATCGAATCCGAGGTCATCCTCCAACGCGATCAATGCATCGAGTGCACGCCACATTGTCCGAGTCGGGTCGTATGGGCGAGCGTAGTAGGCGTCGGTGCCTTTCTTCGATTGATTCGGACTGTAGCGGTAAGGGGTCATGGGATCGCCCATGACGTTCTTACCTGCATCTGGGATACGGTCACCATTGGACACGAGTACTTGGACCGCACGGCCGCCTTCAATGAACAGGCGAATACGCCGTGCCTGCCAGGTTGCGAGATCAACCGCACCGTGTGGGACCGCTCCTATGTCATCGCTTGATCCCGGTCGCTGCGTTGCAGTATCAGGTTCGCGTTCCCAAACGGGAGTATCCGCGCTTACTGGTCCTCCTTCCTGGGAATCCAAGACTGCCGATGGAGGAGTGTTGAGAATCAGGGTTTCAAGAATCCCACCTGCCCCTAGGACAATTGTGCCGCCAGTGCGTCCGGTCCAACCAGTTCCAATGGGGTAGCCTCGTCCGCCTTTAACGCGGGGATCTCCTTCCGCACCCGACTTAATTCCGGAGTAATCGAATGCCTGCGCATGGATAAGCCATCTAGCAGCCTCATCGAGCGCTAGAGACTCTCGCCCTTCTGCTGTACGCATGGTGAAGAAATCGTCAGCAGCTTCCGGAACGATGAAGGATACAGGTTTTGCGGCTCCTGACTTCGTATGCAAATCCGCGACTTGCATGAAGGGCGCAATTGGTGAAAGAAGATCGAACCGATCTTTAAAGCCATCAAGGTAGTCAAGGACCACGTCATCGCGCTTCTCGTTTACAAGCTGATCACGCAGATCATCGAACCATTCCGGCCAATCAAAGTCTTCCCAATTATTACCCGCGTAGCTTTCTACAAGATCTAGGGCATGCGCCCGCCAAAAAATGGCCAGTAACACACGTAGCACCGCGTAATCCTGGGTTGGGGAGTCACCAACGACTTTGTAAGCGTCACCGCGGCCAGAAAAGATATCGCGGATGCTCAGGCTTACAGGCTGGTTGGTGCCATCCATGCACTTGATCCATGGCTCGTCGAGAAGGTTAAACGTTGAGGTTTCAGTCATTCTTCTTTCTCCTCCTTTCTTTGTCTTGTTGTGGATTGTTGATTGTTGTAGAGGGGTCTCTTAGAGGAGGCGCCCTCAGAGTACAAAGGACGCCGGACATTCACTCTCTCCCATCGCTAAGAATTTCGATACCCAGCTCGGAGGAATAAATCACGGTAAACCGCCCAAGTTGTGCGGTGTCAGTTTCGTTCAGAGGCAACGCCAGTTGTCCCCTCAGAAGGAAGTGCGATCGCCATTGTGCAGGCGTAGCTTCTTCCAAAGCGCTGACGACTGCCTCAAAATCAGATTCCCACCTAGTCATTCGGGTTGGAAGGCGAACTGTGCTCGAAGCCAAATGGAACGCAACGTTGTAGGACAGTTCGGTGCCATCAAGCACTTCTTCCTCAAAGCCCCACGGCTGATACCCGTATTCGGTACTCCTAATTGGAATGACTTCCACCGAAGGTTCAGCATCTCGTACTTGAGCAGCTCCGCGTTCATCTCCCGATGCTGCGTTATCACTGATGAGTTGCGAGAAAAGAGCATCATAGCTGGTTCGTCTCCGAGGGCTAGGCAGTCGGAACGTCGACGATTTCGAGTGCGCGCTATCTTCAGCAAACAGATTTTGCTCCTGAGCTTTCTCCCATACCTCGTCCCATGCCACCGGCGGCGTGAAGTTCTTGTCATAGGCTGCTCGGACAAGTCTCTCGATATCGTCGGGGCGGTGAAAGACTTCTGGAAGCATCGCGTACGTCGATAGAAGCAAGTTTTGGCCGTAGATAGACTCGGCTCCCGAATCAAACTCAGGGACAGGTTCGTGCTTGAGGATCCCGCGAATCATCACTTGTGGCTGTTGTAGCTTTTCCGGCCGATCGGTGGCTGGTCGCGTATGGCGATGTAAGCGTCCAATACGCTGAATAATGAGATCCATCGGGGCGATATCCGTGACAAGAACATCAGCGTCAATATCGAGACTTTGCTCGGCAACTTGGGTTGCCACCACAATCTTGCGCTGTGGACGTCCACTTCCCCGGTGAGAATCTGGTCCAAGTTCCTCGCGCAGGGCATCTTCCTTCGCTACACGTTCCCACGCAACGAAACCAGCATGATGTAGCTGGACATCGTTACCATATGTACCTTCCAACACTCGGTATGCCTCTTGTGCGCGGGCGATCGTATTGCAAATAATGAGCGCGCAGCCACCGTCGTCAAGGTACTGATCCGCAAATGTGACGAGCTTTTCTACTTCATCGTCTAGGTACTCGATGCGCGCTTCTAAGTTCGTCGGCGTTGGCGGCACCGAGTGAAACTTCACGGAATCCCGTGTTGCGAGTGTAAGCAGTGGATACCCAGTAGGTTCCTCATCCGGCCAGGGAGCACGGGAGTATGCCTGCACCAGTGAACGTCGTTTGTCTGGCGGAAGCGTCGCTGACATGAGAATGACGCTGGCACCGTAGTAGCCGAGCCACTCGATGGTTCTTTGGAGGTAGTCGCTGGTGTAAACATCAAAGGAGTGCACCTCATCGAAGATGATAACTTTTCCTGCCAGCCCCACGTGCCGCAGCATGTGGAAACGCTGCTGTAACGCCATCATCAGAACTTGGTCCACGGTGCCCACAACAAAATTGGAGAGCAGCCCCAATCGACGTCCCGACATCCATTGGGACGCAACCACTCCGCCGCCGTCCCCGGAGTCCCTGCCGATTTGTGAGAATTTCAGCTGTTGGTACGGCTCCGAGAGCACGTTCTTGGAGTGAGCAAGGTACATACTCCTTACCGAGTCAATACTGTTGTTCGAGGCCCATTCGATCGTGCGCTCCAACAACCCATTGGCTGTTGCCATTGTCGGCGCCGCGAAAAAGATCCCCTGTGCGCCGCTGCCAGCACCTAGGATCTCCGCGGTAGCCAGGGCCGCCTCGGTCTTTCCAACTCCAGTTTCGGCCTCAATAACAACAAGCGTTGGTCTCTCCACCTGTTGCACTGCTTCTACGACAGCACGCTGCACCGGCCGAGCACAGTACTCCTCCGGCCAATCAAACGACCGCCGAAAGTGAGCATCGATATCCTGCCAGTCCCCTTCTTCAGGTTCCCAAGGCATCGTTACGTCAATAGCTGCGGCAGCTGCTTCCACTCGTTCAAGCTGCGTTCCACTCACGTGGAGCGTGAATGCGTGTTCGTTAGAAGCTACCCAGTCCGCCATCACTACGAGCCCAGTGAGGATTTCCGCAACGCTCTGATGCAGCTTGCTGCCCCCACAGACTTTCTCGAGTACTGAGTCAGCACCGCAGAGATCCGCCATCGCGTCGAGTAATTCTTTGTGCACGCGCTTCCATGGCTCGGGGTAATCCTCAATAAGTTCGCGCACCTG
The DNA here is from genome assembly GCF_001814605.1 of Corynebacterium sp. HMSC074C01. Taxonomy (NCBI): domain Bacteria; kingdom Bacillati; phylum Actinomycetota; class Actinomycetes; order Mycobacteriales; family Corynebacteriaceae; genus Corynebacterium; species Corynebacterium sp. HMSC074C01. Next base: position 117,628 of record NZ_KV817301.1, read on the forward strand.
CCTCGAGGGTTTATTCGCGATGCCGTGGTGTGCGTTAACCACTGCCGCCAATGCGTTAGCTTTTGGGAGACGAACACCTCGCGCGCATAACCATTGCGAGAGGATTTCACCTGATGCGACGCCATGGGGAAGCTTATCGAAGTTAGCCTCATCAACGCTGAGGTCGATGTCTAAACCAGCATCTGAGACAGCATGCACGAGATACGCTTTATCACTGTCCAAAAGTAGGCGCTGAAACGTGCGCACCGCCTTTCCCACATCGTGGACTCCAGCAAGCCACACATACAGCGCCTCAACCCCAGACTCATCAACTCCCAGCTCTTCTGAGAGATAACGCTTCACAGAGGCTGCCAACCAAGAGTTATACAAGAAAGAAGCAGCACACGCCGAGTCCACCATATGCTGTGGCAGCGTCAAGAAATCTGTACCATCACCGGACTTCGCCCACAGACTTTGAGCTTGCGGACTACGTTCGCGTGCCCAGCCATCAGCCCTAAGACAAAAATCACGTGTCCGAGCCTGAATTAAACTTGAACTCGGCCCCCGTCCAGCGGTCTTTTCCATGGCCATCCTCCACGAGAAGTCGTTTAAGACGAGCATAGCACCTTTAGCATTAGCAAATTCAATGCTTTCTGAAGATTGTTCTTTGGCAATCGCAATGTAGGCTTCATGAAGGGCGATTTTACTTCCCTGCTCTGCTGGGATGAGCCCTTGCTGATGCTTAACACCATCACTTCCCCGCGTCAGCGGGGCTTTCTTTTATCCGGAACGCCCAATCTGCGGACGCTGGACCCAGGCATCGTCTACCTTGTCATCATGGCCTCTCCCCTTGATTTCAAGCGCTTGGAGCTCGACTCCAACACACCCATTGGCCCCATTTTCCCCGCAGATGAGCGATGCGGGATTTACGTCATCGAGTTCGACGATGGCACCAAATACGTGGGCCAATCCATCGACGTCGTCAAGCGGTTCAGAGACCATACCCATGGCTCCAACCATCACGAATCCTGGGGCGATGTCGTAGCACTCTCCTTTGCGCCCGCACCACCTTTAGAGCTAGACATCCTTGAAAAACAAATGATCCAGTACCAACTCGATGCCGGAGTCTTACTCAGGAATCGCAGCGGTGTTCTGGCCTCAGAAGGCCCAAGTCCACTGGATTTAGTCGTTACCGTGACGGAACAGAAGCATTGGATTCTTGGAGATTGGGAACCCTCACCATCTGACCGCGCAGCTTTTGTACGGGCCGCCGAAGCTTCAGGCCCTACAAAGCTGGAGAACAACGCACCTCCTGAGGTCGCCCAAGCAGTCATCAAGGACATCGCCTTCGCTCTCGAGCACATAATCCCCGTCGCTCCGGAAACTGAGAGAACCTATTGGACGCTGTCTGACTACCCTTCGACCGCAGGTGGCCGCTACGCCACCCTCAACACCGGGATACTTGAGTTTCTTGTTTTCCCGCGCAGCAGTGTCATCACCGATCCATCTGACTTAGATCCAGGTTTTCTTGACGGCTACAACCTCGGCACTGGATTCTTTAACCTTCTTCCACGCGAGGGCGGTGACTGGAAAGCAGATTCAGACGCCATTTGGTTTAGCAAATCCCCCTACCACTTCGTCGCTTCCCATGATTACAACGTCACGTCAACAGAGGCCTATTACTACCCCATCGGCCAATTAGAGGAAACCTTCAAAGCCCTTGGACCAGAGGTCATCTCTGACGCCCGCAAATTCGCGGTCACCTTGATGCGCAACCGCCCGTCCAACCTCTTCCGCCGCTGGCACAGCTCGGCGCTAGCGGGCCGTGCCTACGAGAGCATCGTGAAGGGTTAGCCCTGCGCCTCCGGCGTCGCATAGGGGCTGCGGGAGGAGTCCACCACCTGGCCCGCGTGTGCGGAGTGCGTGGCGGCGGTTTGGTCGAAGACGAGCGCGGCGGGTTTGACGCGCACGTCGGGCTTCTCGCCCTTGTTGACCATGACGTACTGCCCCATCATTCCCTCGTCCTCATGCAGCAGCATGTGGCAGTGGTACATGTACGGAATGGTCTTATCCGGGAAGTGACCGAACTCCACGAGCAGGCGCGCGGTGGCCTTCGGCGGAAGGTTCACAATGTCCTTCCACCCAGAATTGAACACATTCATCTTCTCATCGCCGTCCCACTCCAGAACCTTGAAGCGGGCGTTGTGGATGTGGAAGTTGTGCGGCCAATCAGAGTTCTCATTGGTCACGGTCCAGATCTCCGGGGCGTCGTGATCGATGACGGTATCCACCCGGGCCATGTCCATCTGCTCACCGTTGATCATGAAGGTGTTGAGCACGAACTCACGCTCTTCAAGGCCCTCCGTGGACGGGATCTTCGCCGCGGCGGAGTCAAGCGTTGCAGGCAGAGCCGGTGGCTCCGGTGCGGACTCTTCCGGCCCGGAAATGGTGAGCAGGTCGAAGGAATCTTGGAAGCCGAAGTCGGCCGCATCCTTGTCCTTGGGCACCCCAAAGTTATCCTTGCGCGGCACCGAGCGCAGCTGCACCTCCTCGCCGGGCTCCAAATCCACGATGATTTCGGCGCGCTCGCCGGGGCCGAGGAAGAGGGAGTCGACTTCTACGGGGGCGTCGAGAAGCCCCGTGTCCGTGGCGATGACGTGGAAGGGGCCGTTGCTGAGCTCCAGGGTGTAGAAGCGCATGGAGGCGCCGTTGAGCAGGCGCAGGCGGACCCGGCGCGTGGTGGCGTCGAAGCGCGCATTCGTGATGCCGTTGACCAGAGGCGTGGTGCCCAGAAGCCCCAGTGTGTTATCGCTCTTTTCGTCAATCTGACCGTCTTCGGTGAACTTGGCATCCATGATGACTACCGGGATATCATCCACACCGTAGTCCTGCGGCAGGTCCAGCCCATCGGCCACGTCATCGTCGATGAGGAACATGCCCGCCAGCCCGCGGTAGGCATGCGTGGCCGTGGCCATGTGCGGGTGCGGGTGGTACCACAGCGTGGCCGCGGGCTGAATGATCTCCCACTCGGGTTTCCAGGTCTTGCCCACCTCAATCGGCGAGTGCGGGCCGCCATCCGAATAGGCCGGCAGTTTCATGCCATGCCAGTGCACCGTAGTCATCTCGATGAGGTCGTTGGTGATCTCCGCGCGGACTTTCTCACCGCGCCGAGCACGCAGTGTGGGGCCTAAGAAGGCGCCGTTGAAGCCCCACGTCCGCGTGCGGTCGTTGCCGGGGAGGATCTCCGAGTAGCCGTCTTGAGCGGTGAGTTTGAATACGCGTGTGCCGTCGACGACCTCTCCTTCCTCCACGGGCGGGATAGGCAGGGCTCGCGGCTCGCTGTCGTAGCCCAGTGGCTCCGGCTGATTCTTCGACCCCGAGGTGGAGCAGGCGCTCAATCCCATCACGGCGGCACCGGCAAGAGTCAGCACGGAACCTTGGACGAACATACGGCGAGACACTATAGGGCGAGCGGAGATAGACATGCCTCCCAGGATAGAGATCAGGTGAACCTTAAGGCCCGGATAAGGCCGAGCCGGGCTTAAGATCACAGTCATGGCTTCGCGTTCTGCATCTTCCCAAGACTCCTCACCCTCCAACGAGTCCGCCAATGCCCGCCGCTTCGTGTGGTCGAATGGCCTGCAGGGCGTGGGCGATCAATTGCTCTCCGGTAAGACGGTTCTACCCTGGCTGTTTAGCGTAGCCGGGGTCCCAAGTTTCTTCACTGGCCTGCTGGTCCCCTTGCGTGAGTCCGGCTCCATGCTCCCGCAGGCGGCACTCACCCCATGGGTGGTGTCCCATCCAGCACGCAAACGCCTGTGGGTGCTGGGCTCGGTGGGACAGGGTCTGTGCGCAACGATTATCGCAGCAGCCGCCGTGCTTGTTGACGGCCCCCTTCTCGGCCTCATCATCTGCCTCGCGCTTGCCGCGCTTGCCGTGCTGCGCGCGCTGTGTTCGCTGACCGGAAAGGACGTGCAAGGCCGCACCATCTCCAAGGGCCACCGCGGAGTGGTGACTGGTCGTGCTACACAGCTCGGCGGCGCGGTCACCTTGATTACCGGTGGCATCCTCGCCCTTCTCGGTGAGCTCCCGCGCTGGGGTTTAGCAGTGATGCTCGCTATCGGCGCAGCCACGTGGTTCCTGGCGGCAGCGGTCTTCCGCACAATCGAGGAGCCGGTACCAGAGCACTCCGGGCAGAAGGGCATGAACCGCAGCTGGTGGACAGATACCTGGCAGCTGTATACCCAGGATGCCCGCTTCCGTGGCTTCGTCAACGTCCGCGCCCTGCTGTTGGTGTCTGCCCTGTCCACTTCTTTCATCGTGGTGCTTTCGCAGAGTATCGGCTCGCAGGCACTCAGTGGGCTCGGCGGCTTCGTCCTGGCATCGGGTTTGGCCAGTCTCGTCGGCGGCCGGGTTTCCGGTGTGTTGTCGGATAAGTCCTCCCGCTTGGTTATGTCCTGGGCTGCGGGTGCCGCGGCGATCATCTTGCTGGCCACCGTGGCCTGTGCCGCGTGGGCGCCGACAGCGGTGAGCATGTGGTCCCTTCCCCTCGGCTTCTTCTTGGTCAACCTGGCGCACGCCGCAATTCGCGTGGCGCGCAAGACTTATGTGGTGGACATGGCTGGTGAGGATAAGCGCACCCGCTACGTCGGGGCCGCAAACACCATGATGGGCGTCATCCTCCTCGTCGTCGGCGGCATCTCCGCCGTCATTGCACTCGCGGGCCCCTCGGCAGCCATTCTGTTCTTAGCGTGCATCGGTCTGATTGGCGCATGGCGTGCCCGAGCGCTCCCGGAAGTGTCACACGGGAAGTAGGCAGCACGCGTTATGATGAAACACAGTAAGTCCTGACCCCCAATCACAGGAGAAGCACACACTCGTGGCTGAAGTAGCTGACTGCGCCGCCATTGTCCTGGCAGCAGGCGCAGGTACCCGCATGAAATCCTCAACCCAAAAGACGTTGCATGAGATTGGCGGGAGGTCACTTCTCGGCCACGCCCTCCACGCAGCCGCTGGTCTAAACCCGGAGCACCTCGTGGTCGTCGTGGGCCACCAGCGTGATCAGGTCTCCCCTGCTGTCGATGCTATCGCCGAAGAACTGGATTGCGCAGTATCCCAGGCCGTTCAGGAGGAGCAGAACGGTACCGGCCACGCCGTGCAGTGTGGCTTGAGCGCTCTGCCGGACTTTAACGGCACCGTCATCGTGACTAACGGTGACGTTCCACTTCTACGCCCGGAGACTTTGCGCCAGCTGCAGGAGGCTCACACCGACGAAGCTAACGCCGTGACCGTGCTGTCCATGACGCTGGAGGATCCCACCGGTTACGGCCGCGTGCTGCGCGCCGAGGATGGATCCGTCACCGCCATCGTGGAGCAGAAGGACGCCTCCGAGGAGCAGCGCACGGTGCACGAGGTCAACTCCGGTGTCTTTGCATTCGACGGTGCCGTGCTTCGCGACGCCCTGACGAAGCTCAACTCCGATAACGCCCAGGGTGAGCTCTACATCACCGATGTTTTGGAGATTGCCCGCGAGGCTGGACACCGCGTCGGCGCGCACGTCGCTGCCGATCCGGATGAGCTCTCCGGTGTCAACGACCGCGTGCAATTGGCCGCAGCCGGCCGCCTTCTCAACCGCCGCATGGTCGAGGAAGCCATGCGCGGCGGCGCCACCATCGTTGATCCCGATACCACCTGGATCGGCGTCAACGTGACAATTGGCCAGGACGTCACCATTCACCCCAACACCCAGCTGTGGGGTGCCACGACCATCGCCGATGGCGCCGAGGTTGGCCCCGACACCACCCTGACCAACATGCAGGTTGGTGAAGGTGCACATGTGGTGCGCACGCACGGCTTCGACTCCGTCATTGGCAGCAACGCGCAGATTGGCCCGTTTACCTACATCCGCCCCGGCGTCATCGTGGGTGAAGAAGGCAAGCTGGGCGGCTTCGTCGAGGCAAAGAAGGCACAGATCGGCCGCGGCACCAAGGTGCCTCACCTGACGTATATCGGTGATGCCACCGTGGGTGATTACTCCAACATTGGTGCTTCCTCCGTCTTCGTCAACTACGACGGCGTCAACAAGCACCACACCACCATCGGCAGCCACGTGCGCACCGGCTCGGACACCATGTTTATCGCTCCCGTCACCGTCGGTGATGGCGCATACTCTGGTGCGGGTACAGTAATTAAGGACGACGTTCCCGCGGGAGCGCTCGCGGTCTCCGGCGGCAAGCAGCGCAACATCGAAGGTTGGGTGCAAAAGAAGCGTCCGGGCACGCCGGCAGCGGAAGCCGCCGGCAAGGCACAGGACACCGAGGCTGACGACCAGACCACTAACTAACGACAAGTAAAGGGATATCTACTGATGACTGGCAAGGTTACCGGCAGCAGCAAGAACATGATGCTCTTCACCGGGCGTGCTCACCCGGCGTTGGCTGAGGCTGTGGCCAAGGAGCTCAAGACTGATCTGGTTCCGACCACCGCCCGCGATTTCGCCAACGGTGAGATCTTCATTCGCTTCGAGGAGTCCGTCCGTGGTGCCGACTGCTTCGTGATGCAGTCCCACACCCAGCCGCTCAACAAGTGGCTGGTGGAGCAGCTCATCATGATTGATGCGCTCAAGCGCGGCTCCGCCAAGCGCATCACCGCCATCCTGCCCTTCTACCCATACGCACGCCAGGACAAGAAGCACCTCGGCCGCGAGCCTATTTCTGCCCGCCTGGTGGCAGACCTGCTGGCTGCTGCCGGCGCCGACCGCATCGTGTCCGTAGATCTGCACACCGACCAGATTCAGGGCTTCTTCGATGGCCCGGTCGACCACATGCACGCCATGCCGATCCTGACGGACTACATCAAGTCCAAGTACCCGATGGACAATTTGGCTGTGGTCTCCCCCGATGCTGGCCGCGTGAAGGTGGCTGAGAAGTGGGCACACGAGCTTGGTGACGCCCCACTCTCCTTCGTCCACAAGACCCGCTCAACCACCGAGGCCAACAAGACGGTGTCCAACCGCGTCGTCGGTGACGTCGAGGGCAAGGACTGCATCCTGCTCGATGACATGATTGATACCGGCGGCACCATCGCAGGCGCAGTCCGAGTGCTCAAGGAAGCCGGCGCCAAGTCCGTGGTTATTGCGTGTACCCACGGTGTCTTCTCCGACCCAGCCCGCGAGCGCCTGTCCGAATGCGGTGCTGTCGAGGTCATCACCACCGATACCCTGCCGCAGTCCACCGAGGGCTGGGACAACCTCACGGTCCTGTCCATCGCCCCGCTGCTGGCTCGCACCATCCACGAGATTTTCGAGAACGGTTCTGTGACCACGCTATTTGAGACTCACTAGATTTGATTCTGCGACAACGCTGCTGCTAAAATTTTGTGCGTCTCGGCGAGGGAGAAATCCGTTATCGACGCGATAGCACAAGTTAAGCAGTGAATCTTGTATTAAGCCTGCGATGACTCGTCCAAGACGTCCATCGGCAGGCTTTTGTCGTATCTACATGGTCCTACAACAGCCCTTGCCGCACAACGATACTTTAAGGAGATTTACTTATGGCTTCTGAGCGCCCCGTATTGAAGGCTGAAGTCCGTTCCGAGTTCGGCAAGGGCTTCGCTCGCCGTCTGCGCGCTGCAGGCAAGATCCCGGGCGTCGTCTACGGCCACGCCGTCGACGTCCTGCACTTCGCCGTTGACCGCCTGGAGATGACCGCACTGGTCCGTAACCACGGCGTCAACGCCGTGTTCGAGCTGGAGCTCGAGGGCGAGCAGCACCTGGTCATGGTCAAGCACATTGACCAGAACGTCCTGACCTTCAACATCGACCACATCGACCTGCTCTCCATTAAGCGCGGCGAGAAGGTTGAGGTCGAGGTTCCGGTTGTCCTCGAGGGCGAGCCGGCTCCGGGCCTCATGTCCATCCAGGATGCCGACGTCCTCCTCGTCGAGGCAGACGTGCTCAACATTCCGGAAGAGATCGTCGTGTCCATCGAGGGCCTCGAGGACGGCACCGTGGTCACCGCCGGCGAGGTTTCCCTGCCGGAGGGCACCACCCTTGCTGCCGAGGAAGACACCGTCATCGTCTCCATCTCCGAGCCGGAGGTTGATGAGGACGTCGAGGCTGCCGCTGAGGCTGCTGAGGAAGGTGGCGCTGAGGCTGGCGCCGAGTCCGCCGACGAGTCCGCTTCCGAGGAGAAGAAGGACGAGGAGTAAACTTCCCCTCACCTATCTAACGCACCGCGCCTGCCCCCAGCTTTCTGGGGACGGGCGCGGTTCGCCGTTTTTCGCCCCTACGCTGTTTAGAATTAGCAGCGTGACTTCTTCTCCCTTTCTCGTCGTTGGTCTAGGAAACCCCGGACCGAAGTACGCTGGTACCCGCCACAACATCGGCTTTGACGTGGCTGATGAGCTAGCCCGCGAGCTGTTTGCTTCCTTCTCAGTTCACAAGAAGACGAACACCGATATCGCCGAAGCGCGGCGCGGGGACACCAAGATGATCGTCGCCAAGCCGCGCAGCTTCATGAACCTGTCGGGCGGACCCATCAAAGCCCTCGCTCAATATTTCTCTGTGCCCGCTGATCACATCATCGTGGTGCACGATGAACTTGAGCTTGATTTCGCCACCATCAAGCGGCGCTTAGGCGGCGGAGACCACGGCCATAACGGGCTGCGCTCCACCACGAAATCTCTGGGCACCAAGGACTACCAGCGCCTTTCAGTCGGCATCGGCCGCCCGCCCGGGCGCATGGACCCAGCCGCATTTGTGCTTAAAACATGGAACAAGCAGGAGGCACAGGAGGTCCCCATCATGTGCGCCGACGCGGTCGATGAGATTCTTCGCGCGCTAGACTAACTGCCATGAAACTCGCTACCCTCCGCACCAGTTTTGGCACCTGCGCTATCCGTATTGACGGCCCCAACGTGGGCACCGAGCTGGATTATGAGGACGTAGGAGAACTGCTCGCCAGCCCCGATTGGCACAAAGCTGCGCAGCTCTCCGGTGAGCCCGTGGTTTTCGACGATGCCGATCTCGCCCCCGTCATCCCTAACCCAGGAAAGATCATCTGTGTCGGCGTTAACTACGCCAAGCATGCCCGTGAGATGGGCCGCGAGCTGCCTACACAGCCCACGCTCTTCATCAAGTTCCCGGAGGCTCTGACCGGGCCCTTCGACGATGTCTATGTGCCGGACTATGCCACGAAGAAGCTGGACTATGAAGGAGAGCTCGCCGTGGTCATTGGGCGCCGTGCGCACCGCATTCCGGTAGCGGAGGCACTCGGGCACGTGGCTGGCTATGCCATCATGAATGACTACACTTTGCGCGATTATCAGCGTGCCACCACGCAGTTCCACGCCGGCAAATCCTTCTACCGCACCGCCGGCTTCGGGCCATGGTTAACCACCGCTGATGAATGGGCCCCGGGCAAGGCCGCGCGACTGGTCACGACCGTCGATGGTGAAGTCCGACAGGACGATAACACCGATGACCTCATCTTCTCCGTGGCCGAGCTCATCGCCTTCTGTTCCTCCCTCTACCCCCTGAATCCAGGCGATGTTATTGCCACCGGCACCCCGGAAGGCGTGGGCTTCGCGCGCGGTGAGGAAGCACTGCTTGGCGACGGCTCCCGCACCCGCATCAGCATCGAAGGGCTCGGGGCAATTGAGAACACCACGCGCTTCGGCGAACCGCCCGCTGCCGGGGGCTGCGGCGAAGGCTGTACCTGTCACGGCCGTTAATATTCAGCCGCATCCAGGATCTTCAGCGAAACCTGACAGGCTTCGTTAGGGTGGGGCACCACACGTGCCCGACCGACCAAGAAGGATGAGCCTCAATGACTCTTCGTTCCCGCTTCACCGCCGCCGGCCTTGCACTCTGCACCAGTACCGCGCTGGTTGCCTGTTCTTCGGATAAAGAGGCCGATCCCGCCCCGACGCCGACTCCCGCGACTGTGGAAACCGTGACGGAAACAGCCGTTGCAACTGGCGCGGACCAGGGCGATGATGATGACGACGATGACCGCGATGACGACGCCCAACAGCCTGCAGCCACGGCTGCTGCCAGGGACGCCGGAAATGCAGAGAATTCTGGGAAGCTCACCGGTGATGAAGCATTCGAGAAAGCTTTATCCCACGCCGGTGTTGATGCCCAGACCGTCACAGAAAAAGAGGTCGACTACGACGATGGTGACGACGGCAAGGGCCCACACTGGGAGATTGAATTCAAGGCTAATGGCCAGGAACATGAACTCGACGTCGACGCCGCCAGCGGCGCGGTGACGCAACACGAGGTTGACTAAATACCTGCCAATTCGCCCCGCCTACCTAACTCTCGCGGTTAGGTATTTACCCAGCTAAGCGGTAAATTTAGAGGTATGAGTTCACAGTCTAAGAAGTCTGCCACCAAGCCGCCGAAGCTAGACAAGCAAGCCTATGAGGACGAGCTCAAGCGCCTCCAAGCAGAGCTCGTCGAGATGCAGCAGTGGGTCGTTGAGACCGGCGCCCGCGTGGTCATCATCATGGAGGGCCGCGACGCCGCCGGCAAGGGTTCCGCCATCAAGCGCATTACGCAATCCCTGAACCCGCGTACCTGCCGCATCGAGGCGCTGCCGAAGCCCACCGACCGTGAGGCGGGCCAGTGGTATTTCCAGCGCTACATTGAGAAGCTGCCCACCGCCGGCGAGATCGTCATCTTCGACCGTTCCTGGTACAACCGCGCCGGCGTGGAGCGTGTCATGGGCTTCTGTTCCCAGCAAGAATACGTGCGCTTCCTCCACCAGGCTCCGCTGCTGGAGCACATGCTCATCGAGGATGGCGTCATCCTTCTTAAGTACTGGTTCTCCGTTTCTGATGAGGAGCAGCTCGCACGCTTTAAGTCCCGCCGCAACGATCCGCTGCGCCGCTGGAAGCTCTCCCCCATGGACTTGCAGTCCATTACCCGTTGGGAAGACTACTCACGTGCCAAGGATGAAATGTTCGTCCACACCGATACCCCGTCCTCCCCGTGGTACACCGTGGAATCCGAGGACAAGAAGCGCTCGCGCATCAACGTGATCAACCACATCCTCAAGATGGTTCCGTACCAGCACGTAGAGCAGGATGTCCCTGAGATTCCAGATCGCCCCGAGCTCGAGGCCGAATACGTACGCCCGCCGCGCAATGAGTTTGCCTACGTCCCGGATGTCGCCGCCGATTTGGAGCGTGCCAAGGTCAACGGCGACGGCAAGAAGCAGGGCAAGAAAAAGAAGTCCAAGAAGGACAAAAAGAAGAAGTAGTACTTTCTGCATGTACTACCATGGCCGTCTATGAGCTTTTCCCGCACCGCGCGCGCCTTCCTGTCCTCGGTGCGTTTGGGAGACGCGCTGCTCGCAGGAGTCGCGGGGCTCGTAGCGGCCTTTTATTGTGCATTGGCGTTTTCCTCTGCCGGAACAGTAGAGGTTATCCAATCTCTCTTGTCGCTGCTATTCATACCGTTCTTCCTTGTGTGGCGCTCGAAGCCAGCCCTAAGCGCGGCAGGCTTTTTAGTTCTTCTTTCAGCCTGGGCAGTCACGTGGATGATCCAGCTTCCTGCCAATAACGGCTTGCCGCCTTGGGCATTAACCGCCCCGATGGCCGTGTACACCACCTCGCGGTACATCACCCAGAGGCTGATTCCGCGGGTGGTTCTGTTCATCACCGTGATCGGTACCTTCATCTCCCCCTTCATGTGGCGGATCGATGCTGAGTCCTATCTTCTCCGCTATGAGGTGGACACCCACTTCCTCGCTATGGTTGTGGCTCACTGGGCAGTACTGGGAAGCACATACTTTATTGCTGCCCGCTATTTCGACCGTGATCGCCAACGAGAAGTACTGGCCCGCGAGCGCTTCCACCAGGCACAAGAAGAAGAACGCCTCCTCATTGCACGGGAACTTCACGATGTCCTTGCCCATTCCCTCACCCTGATTAAGGTTCAGGCTAATGCAGGCATCGTTGCAGCGACTGCGGACTCCGGCGCGGCTGAAGAAGCACTTCTTTCGATCCGCGATAATGCGGATACCGCCTTGGGCGAGGTTCGCGGCATAGTCGCTGCCTTGCGCTCACCCGGCCCCACGACTCTAGAGCCTGCTCAACAACTTGAGCACATCGAAGGGATCCTCGAAGGCTTCCGCGCTGCAGGGCTAAAGGTGGACGCCAACCTCCCGACTGAATACGCCGTGCCATCGTTGGTGCAGATGGCTCTGGTGCGCATTATCACGGAAGGATTGACGAATGCGCTGCGCCATCAGGGCGTCGGCACGCACGTCTTCGTTGAGCTTGTACTTGATGACGCCGCCACGCTCACCCTCACCTCCATCAATCCTCATCCCACGCCAAGCAACGTCGCGGGCAGCGGCGTGGGCTTAGTCGGAGTTTCGGAACGAGCCCGTTCGCTCGGCGGTCGCCTCGACTATTCCGGCGATGCTCATTCCTTTTCCTTGCACGCACAGATACCGATGAAGGAGACCAAGGATGCAACCCAGCAGCTCTAGAATCCGCGTCTTATTGGCCGATGATCAAGCAATGCTGCTCTCAGCACTGGCTACCATCCTCACTGCGCAAGAAGACATCGAGGTCGCGGCAACCGCTGCCACGGGGGCGGACGCCGTGACAGCAGCGCTGAGCCACCACATTGATGTGGCGATCCTCGACATTCGCATGCCCGGTATGGACGGCATTGCAGCGGCTCAGGCCATACTCGAGCGAAAGCCCGAGTGCCGCATCATCATGCTCACCACATTCAATGATGAAGAGCTCGTGGCGCGATCCATCTCCGCTGGCGCCCACGGTTTCCTGCTGAAGGATGCCGACCCAGAGGTTCTTGTGACCGCCGTACGCAACGTGGCGCAAGGAGAATCGGTACTGGCCGCCGAGGTAACCGGCCCAGTGCTAGAGGCTTATCGCTCAGCGCTGACACGCGATACCCTCAGCGCCCAGGAACGCCAAGGACTCAGCCTCGTAACGCGCCGCGAGATGGAAGTGCTTTCACTCATCGCGCGTGGTGCTACAAATGCGGAGATAGCCGCCGACATGGTCATCGCAGAAACCACGGTGAAAACTCACGTCTCCGCGCTCATGTCTAAACTCGCCGCACGTGACCGAGTGGCCCTCGTTCTCTTAGCGCAGCGTGCTGGGGTTGCCTAAGCTCCTACCACGGTAGGAGGTCTGCTCGCTGAAGACCATCATGCAGGCGGATTCCTTCATGATGCGCCCCGGCGATACTGCATTCTATGAATTGCGATATCTCTTTTGAGCACATCTCGAAATCTTTCGGTCGGCAACGAGTCCTCGATGATGTTTCCTTCCACATCTCCCCTGGCCGCGTGCATGCGCTCCTCGGGCGCAACGGGGCAGGAAAATCAACAATCTTCTCCATCCTCTTAGGCCTCCTGCCTCCTGACTCGGGCTCCATCAGCGTGGCGGGCCAACCTTGGAACCGCAATGTGCTTCGCCGCATTGGTGCCTCAGTGAACGGGCCAGCCTTTTATGGTCATCTGTCTGCCGCGGCGAATCTTCGCGTTCACGCTCGACTTCTGGGGCTTCCCGACTCTGAGATTGACCGGGTTCTCTCCATCGCTGGGCTCAGCGGCGTTGGCTCCAAGAAGGCGAAATCCTTTTCCACTGGTATGAAGGCCCGCCTAGCGTTAGCGCAAGCTCTCCTCGGCGATCCAGAGGTTCTTGTTCTTGATGAGCCCCAGAATGGCCTCGATCCCCAAGGAATCATGGAATTGCGAGAGCTACTACAACAACTAGCCGCGGCTGGGCACACCGTTATCGTCAGCTCCCACCAGCTTGGAGAGGTACTGCACCTTGCCCATGACATCACCGTCTTGGCCGAGGGCACGATTCGCTATTCCGGTTCCTTGCAGGAACTAGCTCCACGTGGTCAGTTGGAGGAAGAATTCTTCCGACTTACCTCACCGAGCCACCCCTCCCAAGCGCCTACCAACCGGGAAGGAGAGTCACGTGCCTAAGCACACTACTGCCCCTCGCCCGAGTTACCTTTCAGCAGAACTACTGCGCAGCCGTGGAAGCGCCTTACAGTGGTTGCCTTTGCTGGCGCTACCGCTGGTCATCATGACAATCATTTTCTCCTCAATGGCCTCAGCACGCACTGATGCCACGGGCGTCTTGGCTTGGCAATCCTTGTTTGTTACCGGCATGTATTCCCCTCTTACTGGGCTGTTCGCTGCCATTCCAGAACGCCGCGAGACCATCACTCGCAGCGGCGGAACGCAATGGAGAAACCTCAACCCGCGTCTCGAGAATGCTGCCCGCTTTATCGTTGTCATTGTCAGCCTTGCGGTCTTCCATATTCTGAACTTTGGTGTTTCTTGGTTCGTTGTCGCTGCCCAGGGGCGGGAGAATCATGAGCTTATCCTCGTAGCTGGGCTCTACTCCTTCCTTGGCGCGCTTGGCATTGCCGGGCTTTCCGCCGCCTGTGCCCGCCGACTGGGCTTCGGCTTAACGCTGGTAGCCGCGGCCCTATGGCAAATAATCAGCATCCTTCCGTGCACTGTCGAATCAGGCAGGTGGTGGGCCTTTCCCCCAGCATGGCCGCAACGATTGCTTCTGCGCGCATTGCGTATTCACCAGAACTCGGTGCCTCTTGAACCACACGACCCACTTCTCACCAGCAGTCCACTACCGGCTTTCATATTGTGCGTCATCCTCGCCGTTCTCGGAGCATTAGCCGCGGTCTACACGCCGCGACGATACCGGCCAATGTTCTCGCTGCGACACCGTTTCGCGCGTTCCACAACGGCCCAGACTGATGCCGACGTTGCTAATACCACCATGGAAGAAGCCCAAGTATGGCAGCCAACGAGCCACCCCCGTGCGGCGGCACAGTCCTCGCTGTGGTCCACGTTGCTAGGACTCCACCGTGCAGCTTTTAGCCCAGCGGTGTTCTCTTGCTTGATGCTCAGCATTCTGGCGCTAGGCTTTGTCGCCCTGCAATATCCCGCTAACTACGTCGAAGGTTTCTTTCACTACTTTCTGCTTCCGGTCGGCGCAGGTATCTTGCCGGTCCTCGTTTGGCCCCGTGTAGCTGATTCATGGCCGTTGGTCCATATGGAAACACGGTTCGGCACATCCGGGATTCTCCTCTGGTTCCTGTGTGTCATCCTGGCGGTATGCGCTGCCGCATACCTGGCCAGTGCGCTCGCAGGTGGTGATGGCGCTGCACAGTTTTCCGCTTTGCCCCTTGCGGTTGGGGTGGGCTATGTCATCGCAGCTGTATCACTCATTCTGGTGATTCGCTTCGGCACTGTGAGCGCTATCGCTCTCACAATCATAGGGACGATTGTCTCCGTCACCTTGGGCGGCGATGTCTTGGCTGATACCGGTCTGTGGGTACTCGCCTTCCCCGCCTGGCCTTTGGTTGCGCACTCACCTTTGCGCTATGCCGTCGCTGTGGTGTTGGCCGCAGTGCTCGGGGTGGCCGCGACATTGCGCGCACGACATTTACTCCATACTCGAGCGCTGTCTTCCCGCTAAAACTGACCAATCTGACGAAAACAGTCTAGATTTTTCGATCTCGGCCCCTACTTTTGGCAGATCGGGCAGTTGTGGGCGTGAAGCATCCTGGCAATGCTAGGTCGCAAGCCGGGCAGGACCCTAAAACAGCACTACCGCCCGCGCCATGCAGCACGGGCGGTAGCAGTGTTTTAGCGTTTAGAGCTCAGAAACATCAACGCGCTTCGGGTAGACCACCGGGCGAGCGCCGGCGATTTCCTCGACGATGCGGATGACCTGGTTGGAGTAGCCGAACTCGTTGTCGTACCACACGTAGAGCACGAGGTGCTTGCCGGAGGAGATGGTGGCGAGGCCATCGACGACACCAGCGTGGGTAGAGCCCACGAAGTCAGAAGACACAACCTCCGGGGAGGCGATGTAGGAGATCTGCTGGCGCAGGTCGGAATGCAGGGAGACGTTGCGCAGGAAGTCGTTGACCTCGTCGCGGTCAGCTTCCTTCTCCAGCTCGAGGTTGAGCACGGCCATGGAAACGTCCGGGGTGGGAACGCGGATGGCGTTACCGGTGAGCTTGCCCTCAAACTCCGGCAGAGCCTTGGACACGGCCTTGGCTGCACCGGTCTCCGTGAGCACCATGTTCAGGCCGGCTGCGCGGCCGCGGCGGTCACCCTTGTGGAAGTTATCAATGAGGTTCTGGTCATTGGTGAAGGAGTGCGCGGTCTCCACGTGGCCGTGAACCACGCCGTAGCGGTCGTTGATAACCTTGAGCACCGGGGTGATGCCGTTGGTGGTGCAGGATGCGGCGGAGAGAATCTGGTCGGAATCCTCGATGTCACCGTGGTTGATGCCGTAGACGATGTTCTTCAGGTCGCCCTTGCCCGGAGCGGTGAGCAGCACGCGAGCCACGCCCTTGGACTGCAGGTGCTGGGACAGGCCCTCGCGGTCGCGCCACACACCGGTGTTGTCCACGACGATGGCGTTGTCGATGCCGTACTGGGTGTAGTCGATCTCCGCCGGGTCGTTAGCGTAAATCATCTGAATCTTGGTGCCGTTGGCCCAGATGACCTCGTTCTCCTCGTCGACGGCGATGGTGCCGTTGAAGGCACCGTGGACGGAGTCGCGGCGCAAGAGGGAGGCGCGCTTGAAGATGTCCATGTCACCCTTCTTGCGCACGACGATGGCGCGCAGGCGCACGCCGCCGTAAGCAGCCTCGCGGGCGATGAGGATGCGGGCTAGCAGACGGCCGATGCGACCGAATCCGTAGAGGACGACGTCGGTGGATTCCTTATCCACAGCAGCGCCGACGAGATCCACGAGGGTCTCCTCGAGGTAGTTGCGCAGGTTATCGGAGCCGGACTCCTGGAAGCCAGTGGCCAGGCGGCCCAAGTCGATGGAAGCGGTGCCCAGGTTCATCGAGCACAGTTCCTTGAGGATGGGCAGGGTCTCTGCGGTGGAAAGCTCACGCTCAGCGATGCGGCGGGCGTAGCGGTGTGCCTTGATGATGTCGATATCGGTCACACCGATGAGCAGGCGGCCGTAGATAGAGGTGACAACGTTGTTATTGCGGTGCAGCTGGTGGATGAGCGGGATCATCTCTTGGGCCAGCTCCAGGCGCTCGTTCCAATCCTCGTGCCCAATGTGCGCGTTCGAAGTCACGTGCTTTGTATCCTTTACTCGTCAAAAAGGGTGTAAAACTATGTCCATCCGTAAATATTAACCCTTATTCATGCCCGTTTGGGTGTAGTTGAGCGAGGATCTCCGCCACACTACCCCCGCGAAGTTTCATTACATCGACACCTACGAGGCAATAGTCCACGTCGGCGTCGAGCTGCGCACGACGCGGTTTCAGCAACGCGTTGAGATAGGGGTAGACCAAAGGCAGGTCCGGGTGTGCCCGTGTGTAGGCGGTCTCCAGCCCGCGGGCGTAGCGCCCGGAGAACGCGCGGGTCGACACCGTCCTGCCGCCACGGCGCAGAAGGTCACGGTTGTGCTCACTCGTTCCGGCTTCTTCGGACAGCAAGAAGGCAGAGCCACAGTTGACTGCCTCTACCCCCGGCCACGCCAGGGCCTCGGCGACATCCTCCCGAGTTCGCAGCCCACCCGCGGCAATGAGCGGAAGGTCCGTGACCTGATGGACCGCCGCGACAAGTTCTTTAAGCGGGCGTTGGTCGGGTTCCGCACTCGGGTCCCACACTCCGCGGTGCCCGCCGGCCTCAGGCCCCTGCACGCACAACACATCGACGCCTCGCGCGGTGGCAGTCTGCGCCTCCTCGGGGGTGGTGACCGTGGTCCACGCCTCTGCCCCAGCGGCATGGATGCGCGCGACTTCTTCCTCGTTAAAGACGCCGAACATCGACCAGAGCACCGCTGCCCCACCCTCCAGCGCTGCGTCGAGCTTGTCCTGCCAGCCGAAGTTTAGGGGGACGTCGCCAAGCACGGCGTCCTCTTCCGCGGCGAGGGACCGTGCAGCTGCGAGCTCCGTTTCAGTCAGCGCGCGCTGCGGGTGAAAGATATTGACCCCGAATCGCGTGCCCGCACACGCAGCGATGGCCTCCCGCGCGGCGTCTACTGAAGAGCTCCCCAGGCCCAGCGCGCCAAAAGAACCGGCGGACTCAGCGGCGGCAACCAGTTCAGGCGTGGTGGGCCCACCGGCCATCGGGGCAGGGAGGACGGGACAGGGGATAGCCTCAAGAAGTTGACTCATGGTCCCCCAGCCTAAAGAAAATCCATCAAGGGAGTTGTTGTGTCCGCCATCCGTGACTTTTTCACCCGCCTCTTTGGCAGCGCTGAGGCTGCGCCGAAGAAGACGAAAAAGGCAGTCAACCCTGGACTAAGTCCAGCCGATTTAAGCGCTAAGTGGCTCATCGTAGGCTTAGGCAATCCCGGCGCGAAATACGCCGCGACCCGTCACAATGTGGGGTACATGGCGGTGGATGATCTCCTCGCCGAAGCTGGCGACATGCTTGAACCCGTCACCGGGCACCAGCTCAGCGCCGCACAGCTCGAGCTCGGGGGCACGAAGGTCGTGGCTTTGCGTTCACACACCTACATGAATCTCTCCGGCGATCCCATCGCACCCTTGGCCGCGCAGCTGGGGGTTGCGGCAGAAAACATCATCGTCATCCATGACGAGCTCGACCTACCCGCCGGCAAGGTGCGCATTAAAAAGGGCGGCAACGAGAATGGCCATAACGGCTTGAAGTCGCTGAGCGAGCGCTTGGGCACGCGCGATTACCTGCGTGTGCGCGTGGGTATCGGGCGCCCGCCCAAGGGTGGCTCCATCCCGGACTGGGTGCTCGCGCCTGTCGACGCCAGCGCTGAGCTCGATTCCACCATCGCCACCGCCGCCGAGGCCGCCCGCCTCATCGTGACAGAGGGACTCAGCAAGGCCCAGCAGGAGATCCATTCCCGGGCGAAATAAACCCCGGCGCAGCGGCGCTCAACGCCCTACACTGTCCAAGTATGAGCCGCGCGAGCAAGAACCTGCCTTCTAGTCATGACCCTCGAACAATTGTCATTACCGGTGCTTCGAGCGGGGTGGGCGCGGCCGCTGCCCGCATCCTTCACCAGCGCCGCCCGCAGGATTCGCTCGTGCTCGTGGGCCGGAACCCGGAAAAGACGCAGGCCGTAGCCGAAGAAATTGGTGCGGCCTTTCACGTGGCCAACTACGAGTCTTTGGGCCAAGTTCGCCGTCTCGCGGAAGAGCTAAGCCAGTACTCGCAGATCGATGCCTTGGGCAATAACGCCGGCGGCATGTTCGACGGCCCCTTCGCCACCGCCGATGGCTTCGAGCGCACGTGGCAGATCAACGTTGTGGCGCCTTTTCTTCTGACCTCTTTATTGCGCGATACCCTGCGGGCCAGCGATGCCACCGTGGTGCAGACCGCCTCTTTGGCCAACGTCCTGTATTCCGCTTTCGATCCCGGTGACCCAAACACCTTTGAAAAATTCACCGCGGAGCGCGCTTACGGCAACGCCAAGTTGGGCGATATTCTTCTGACCTGCTACCTCGACTCGCATGGTCTGACCTCCGTGGCCTTCCACCCGGGCATTTTGAATACTGGCTTCGGGCATAACTCAACGAGTAGGACAAGCAAGCTCTATTCGACCACTGCGGCTCAATACGTCTTAGGCAAGGCGGACAAGGGCGGGGAGAACTTGGCCTACTTCCTCAGCGGCACCCCAGGCATCCATTTCGAATCCGGCGAGTACTACAACCAGAAGCGCAAGCCAGGCCTGCAGCGGCCGATTGCGAAGAAGCTCTCCGTGGCCCGGCGCGTCTTTGATGATCTGGGCCGCCAGCTCAATGTGGAGTGGTAGCAGCCAGCGGCTAAACTAGCCCGCATGAGTATTGCCTCCGAAGCTTCCCGCCGCCGCACATTCGCCGTCATCGCCCACCCGGATGCTGGTAAGTCCACGCTAACGGAGGCGCTGGCGCTGCATGCGCACGTCATCAACGAAGCTGGCGCGGTGCATGGCAAGGGCAACCGCAAGTCCACGGTCTCTGACTGGATGGAGATGGAGAAGGAGCGCGGCATTTCCGTGGCCTCCTCGGCCCTGCAGTTCGAGTACGCGCCCGAGGGTCACGAGGGCGAGCCCTACATGATCAACTTGGTGGACACCCCGGGCCACGCGGACTTTTCGGAGGATACCTACCGCGTGCTCACGGCGGTGGACGCCGCCGTCATGCTTATCGACGCCGCCAAGGGCCTCGAGCCCCAGACCCTCAAGCTGTTTCGAGTGTGTAAGGCCCGCGGCCTGCCTATCATCACGGTGATCAACAAGTGGGACCGCGTGGGCCGGGAGCCGCTGGAGCTTGTCGACGAAATCGTCAACGAAATCCAGCTGCAGCCCACCCCGCTGTACTGGCCGGTGGGTATTGCCGGCGACTTCCGCGGCTTGGCCCACATCAACGATGACGGCGAGGCCGACGAGTACGTGCACTTCCTGCGCACCGCCGGTGGTTCCACCATCGCCCCGGAGGAGCACTACGCGCCTGAGGATGCAGCCGCGAAGGAAGAGGACGCCTGGGAGACGGCTGTGGAGGAAGCAGAGCTGCTGGCAGCCGACGGCGCCCTGCACGACCAAGAGCTCTTCGAGCAGTGCGTGACTTCCCCGCTCATCTTCGCCTCCGCGATGCTGAACTTCGGCGTGCACCAGATTCTGGATACGCTGTGCGCCATCGCCCCGGCTCCGCGCTCGCGTGAGTCGGATCCGCAGGCCATCGAGGCCGCTACCTCCGCCATCGATGAGGTACGTGAGGTCACCGATGACTTCGCGGGCGTCATCTTCAAGGTGCAGGCGGGCATGGACCGCAAGCACCGCGATAACTTGGCCTTCATGCGCGTGGTCTCGGGTGAGTTTGAGCGCGGCATGCAGGTCAACCACGCACAGTCTGGGCGCAGCTTCTCCACTAAGTACGCCCTGACGGTCTTTGGCCGCACGCGTGACACCGTGGATACGGCTTACCCGGGTGACATTGTGGGCTTGATCAATGCCGGTTCCTTGGCACCGGGTGACACGATTTACACGGGCAAGAAGGTACAGTTCCAGCCCATGCCGCAGTTCGCGCCTGAGGCTTTCCGCATCCTGCGCGCGAAGTCTTTGGGCGATTACAAAGCCTTCCGCAAGGGCTTGGACCAGCTGGCTGCGGAAGGCGTGGTCCAGATTCTGCGCAACGATACGCGTGGCGATGCCGCCCCGGTCATGGCCGCGGTGGGCCCCATGCAGTTCGAGGTCATGCAGGCTCGCATGGAGGTCGAATACAACGTGGAGACCATCACCGAGCCCATCCCCTACTCGGTGGCGCGGCGCACGGACGCCGAGTCTGCGCCCGAGCTGGGCCGTCAGCGCGGCGTGGAGATCTTCACCCGCACCGATGGCGAACTCATCGCTCTGTTTGGTGATAAGTGGAAGCTGGCCTTCATTGAGAAGGAGCACCCGGAACTGACCATCGAAACACTCGTGGCGGACTAGTTTTCGCGCCCTTGTCGGGTGACCCACCTCACGGTACGATTGGCCAGAAATCCGTACACCCTTAGGTAGGTCACCATGAGCTCTCCTCTCACCGGCATTTCAGTCCTTTTCCTCGGAGGCATCGGCCCCGGCCCCTTCGCTGCGATGATGCTTGCGGACATGGGCGCTAGTGTTACCCGCGTGGTCCGCCCAGGAAACCCTCCCGCCGTAGTCCCGCACAGCATCCTTTACCGCGGGCAAGAGGTTCTGGAGGCGGACCTTAAGGACCCGGTGGACGTCGAAAAGCTGCGCGAGCGCCTCGTCACAACGGACATCCTCATCGAAGGATTCCGCCCCGGCGTAGCTGAGCGCCTTGGTTTAGGCCCAGAGGAGGCGCAGGCGATTAACCCGGCACTGGTCTACGGGCGCATCACCGGCTGGGGTCAATCCGGCGCGCTCGCCCACACTGCCGGCCACGACATCAACTACATCGCGGTCTCCGGTGCGCTGCACTCCATCGCGGGCAGCGATGGTGCTCCCGTTCCGCCGGTCAACTTTCTCGGGGACTTCGGCGGCGGCTCGATGTATTTGGTGACCGGACTTCTCGCGGGCGTCCTGCAGGCGAAGAACACCGGCCGTGGTTGCGTGGTGGATACCGCGATTGTTGACGGCGCGGCCAACCTCACCGCTATGCTCCATGCCTTCCGTGCCGAAGGCCAATGGCAGGAACGCGGCACCAACCTCTTGGACGGTGGTGCCCCGTTCTATAGCGTGTACCGCACGGCCGACGGCCAGTGGATGGCCGCCGGCGCCATCGAACCGCAGTTTTATACGCTCATGGTGAAAGGCCTGGGGCTTGAACAGGAACTAAGCGGCTACGAGCAAAATGACCGCGATGCCTGGCCGGCCATGAAGGAGATCATCGCGCAGCGCTTCGCGCAAAAGACACAAGCGGAATGGATCGATATCTTCCGCGGCAGCGATGCCTGTGTCACGGAGGTCGTCTCCCCCGAGGACGTTCTGGCGCACCCGCATCTTGCCGCGCGAGAAACCTATGTGGAAGGCGCGGGCCACACGGAGCCTAGCGCGGCCCCGCGCTTTCTCTAGCTCAGGCCGGGGATGAGTGCGTTGACGCCGAGCATCAACGCCAGCGTTACCAGCGGAATGATGATGGTCACCACGGCAACATCCTTATAGGACAGGCGATGCGTCATGCCGCAGACAATCAGCATGGTAAGCACCGCGCCGTTATGCGGCATGGAGTCGAAAGATACCGAGGCCATCGCGGTCACGCGGTGCATCAGCTCAAGACTGATGCCCTGTTCCGTCGCTAGCTGGGCGAGCTGATCACCCAGGGTCTGCATCGTGATAGACAGACCACCTGAGGAGGAACCTGTGATGCCGGAGATGACGGCGGTGGACACCGTGGAAACCACCAAGGCGTTATCGGAGATTCCCATCATGTTGCTTTTGACCACGCTAAAGACAGCCAGTGCGGCAATCACCGCGCCATAGCCAACCTCCGAGGCCGTGGTGAGGCACGGAAGGATTGCGTTCTTGGCACCATCGGAGAACTCCTTAATGGACTCGGCGGCACGCTTGGGGAACATCGCCACGATGACGAACACCGCGCAGGCCAGAGCAACCGTCGGTGACCAGATGCCCAACAGCGCATCGAGGTTGGTCTCGCCGTATTTCTCCTCGGCTAAATAGGAGGTGTCCAGCACTTTCGACACCCCGTAGACCATGGCGAAGTTGACCGCGATGACAACAGCGATGGGCGCCAGACCCAGCAAACCCTGCACCTGGACAGAAGGCTCGGTTTCAGCTCTGGCGTGAGTGGCCACCCGGCCACCGGAGTTGGTGTCGAAGGATTCACCACCGATTTCTACACTTGCTTCTTCCCCGCTGTCGCCGATTCCCTCGGGTGTTTCGATGACCTTCCCGTCGGCATCGAGCGGCTCAAACGTCTCACCTTTCGCGCGGAGGGTTCGCACGCGGTATTCGAGCCACGCGGTTCCCGCCGCCAGCATGAGGGCGGAAGAAATGAGGCCGAAGAGCGGCGCCGCGTAGACGTTGGTTCCGAAGTAACTGGTAGGGATGGCATTGTGAATCTGCGGCGAACCTGGGAGCCCGGCCAGCGCGAATGTGATGGTTCCCAAGGCAATCGCACCAGGCATGAGCCGTTTGGGGATCCCGGACTCCTTGAACAAAGCGGTCGCGATGGGCACGATGGTAAAAGCCACAACCCACGCGGACACACCGCCATAGGTAAGCAATGCGGTGGCGACGACCGTCGAGAACATCGCTCGCTTAGGCCCGAATAGCGCGGTAATCCCGCGCGCTAGGTAGCGGGCCAGCCCCGTGGATGTCATCAGGTACCCAAAGATTGCCCCGAAGAGGAAGAGCGGGAAATACTTGGTCACGAAGTTTCCGGCTGCCGGCATAAAGATCTGGGTATAGGTGGCCAGGATAGGCTCGCCGGAAAAGAGCACCGCGATCAGCGCTGCGAAGGGAGCGACGACCACCACGGAGTGCCCGCGATAGGCCATCACGACGAGGAAAATCAGGGAGAGAATCACCCCGATGAATGAGATAACCATTGTTTCTACCTCACAGTCTTGGTCATCTGAGGCAAGAGGACGAATCGCCCTTCCTGCGCATGCGGCACCGGTACCATGTCCTCTATGGAGGAGAAAGCAGCTTCGACGCGGGAGAGGATTCTCGAGTGCTCACGCGAGCTATTCAGTGAGCGGTCCTTCTCCCAGGTGTCGATGAAGGACATCGCCGAAAAAGCGGAAGTGTCCGTCGCACTGATCGTGAAGCACTTCCACAACAAGGAAGGGCTTTTTGAGGCCACGGTGGATTTCACCGCTTCCTCGGCGGCGCTCTTTGCCGGCCCTTTCAGCGAGCTAGGCCGCACCGCGGTGGTGGAGACCCTCACCGCGCCGCATAACGCCCCATACTCGATGGCCCGTACGATTTCGGTCGCGAGCGGGGACTATCAGACGCTCGGAGCCATTGGTAAGAGAATTAAATCCGACTTGCTGGAGGTCTTGGCCTCGCGGATTCGTGAGGAATCCGGACGCCACTCACCTTCGCCGGAGCTGCGAGCCCAATCCGCGCTGGCCCTACTCATGGGCTTGTCCTTCATGCGGCGCTTCGGTGATACCGAGTTCGCGGCCTTCTCAACCGAGGAACTCATCGAGTACTATGCCCCGCTGTTGCAAGGCATCCTCGACGGGGACCAAGCACCCTAGTTTTCAGGCGCTTCTGGTCTTAGGATTCGCCCTTGGAACGGACCTCGGAGATGATGGCGGAGAAATCAAGTCCGCCGTTCCCCTCGTCCACGAAGGAAGCGTACTGTTCTTCCGCAATCCGGCCCAGAACAGTGTCTGTCTTGGTATCTTCGGCCGCGGCCATGGCCAGCTTGAGATCCTTAAGCATAAGGGCAGAGGCGAAGCCGGGTTTAAAGTCATTGTTGGCCGGCGAGCTCGGCACGATATCCGGGACTGGGGCGTTGACGGACAGCGACCACGAGTTCCCGGTGGCGTTGGAAACGACATCGTAGAAGGCTTGGTGGTCTAGGCCCAAGCGCTCGCCGAGGACGAGGGCTTCAGCCAAGACGATTTGCTGGACCGCAAGGATCATGTTGTTGCATGCCTTGACTGCTTGGCCGTTGCCGATGTCACCGCAGTGGGTGACGGACTTACCCATGATGTCGAGCAGCGGTTTGACCTTCGCAAAGTCTTCGGCTGTGCCGCCGACCATGAAGGCAAGCGTTCCCGCGGCGGCACCGGCGATGCCACCGGAGACCGGTGCATCAAGGAAGGCGGAACCGGCCTTATTCACCGTGTCCGCGAGCTCGCGAGCTTCCGCGACCGCGATGGTGGAGACATCAACGTAGGTCTTCGCGTCCTCGTTTGCTGCGAGGACCGATTCGAGCACCTGCTTGACCAGCCCACCGTTAGGCAAGC
This sequence comes from Corynebacterium sp. HMSC074C01, assembly GCF_001814605.1. Lineage (NCBI taxonomy): Bacteria > Bacillati > Actinomycetota > Actinomycetes > Mycobacteriales > Corynebacteriaceae > Corynebacterium > Corynebacterium sp. HMSC074C01. The sequence goes on from NZ_KV817301.1 coordinate 143,025, forward strand.
TGGTAAACACTACCTCGGCGCCCTGCGCGGCTTCTTCCGCAGTTTCGATGATGGTGATCCCTTGCTCGGCGGCACGGTCCCGGGCCTCTTCCACGACATCGAAGCCACGAACCTCGTGCCCGGCTTTTGCCAGGTTGGCGGCCATCGGGCCGCCCATATTGCCTAATCCAATAAAAGCGATAGTCGTCATTGCGTTCTCTCCTTACATGACCGGCATGGTGAACTGGGGACCTGCGGACTCATCGCTCGGCCAGCGCGAGGTGACGGTCTTAGTCTTGGTGTAGAAGCGGAAGGAATCCGGACCGTGCTGGTTGAGGTCACCGAAACCAGAGGCCTTCCAGCCGCCGAAGGTGTGGTAGGCAATCGGCACCGGAATTGGAACGTTGACGCCCACCATGCCGACCTGGACGTTCTTGCAGAAGTCGCGGGCCGCGCCACCGTTCTGGGTGAAGATGGCGACGCCGTTGCCGTACATATGGTCATTCGGGTAAGAAACGGCCTCTTCCAGAGTTTCGGCACGGACCATGACCAGCACGGGGCCGAAGATCTCCTCGCTGTAGACGGACATGTCTGCGGTGACGTTGTCGAAGAAGCTCGGACCGGAATAGAAGCCATCAGCAAGGGAATCCTCGTTGAAAGTCTTGTCAGACATGTCCAACTTGCGGCCGTCGGTAAGCAATGTTGCGCCTGCTTCCACGCCTTCGGCGATGAGTCGGTGGACACGGTCGCGCGCCTCTGCGGTGACCAATGGGCCATAGTCGGCCTCTGGGTCGAGGCAGTGGCCCACCTTGAGCTCCGGAATCTTTGCCAGGATGGCATCGCGCAGGCGGTCTGCCGTCTCCTGTCCCACCGGAACCACGACGGACAGTGCCATACAACGCTCACCGGCGGAGCCGAAGGCAGCGCCCACGATGGCGTCGGCGGTGGCGTCGATGTCGGCGTCGGGAAGCACAATGGCGTGGTTCTTTGCGCCACCGAAGCACTGGGCGCGCTTGCCCGTGGCCGCGCAGCGCTCGTAGATGTACTGCGCAATCGGCGTGGAACCAACGAAGCCCACGGCCTTGATCGTCTCGGAATCAAGGATGGCATCGACGGCTTCTTTGCCGCCGTGCACAACGTTGAGAACACCGGCGGGGCCGCCGGCCTCAATGAAGAGCTCCGCCAGGCGAACCGGCACGGAGGGGTCACGCTCGGAGGGCTTGAGCACGAAGGCATTGCCCGCCGCCAGGGCCGGGCCGGCCTTCCACAACGGAATCATGGCCGGAAAATTGAATGGAGTGATTCCCGCTACCACGCCGAGCGGCTGGCGCAGCGAGTAGGTATCGATGCCGGTGCCAACCTCCGAGGAGTACTCGCCCTTGAGCTGGTGCGGCGCACCGAGGGCAAACTCCAGCACGTCGACGCCGCGCAGCACATCGCCCTTGGCATCCGGGAAAGTCTTGCCGTGCTCGAGGGAGAGCTGGGTGGCCAGCTCATCCATGTTGGCATGGATGAGGCGGATCCACTCCATGATGATGCGGATGCGCTTCTGCGGGTTCAGCGCCGCCCAACCCGGCTGAGCCTTAGCGGATTCCGCAATGACGCTGTCCACGTCGGCCTTGTTCGCCAAGGCGACCGCGGCCTGCTCCTTGCCGGTCGAAGGATTCAGTACGGGCTGGGTATTGCCCGACGTCCCTTCAAACGTTTCTCCGTTGACGTAGTGATAAACAGTGCGCATGGCGCTTCTCCTTCCTGGAACCTCCGGCTCCCTGTATGGCTTGGGTCACACACTAACGTTGGATAGCAATCGCCCGCCATAGAAAGTGAGATACAGAACACGATTCACCCCCTGCAGTGATTTGCCATACACGTAATGTCCAGCGCTTTTGTGAATACCCTCCCCAAGGCCCGGTGGGGTGAATGCCGTTCACCTGTCCTGAGCTCAACGTAGCGTTGGCTAAGGTGATGGCATGGACCACATGGAGCAGCCCACGGCTACCGCGCACACCGGCCCCGAGCCGCAGAATTGGGAAGCCGATGTCATCCTCAACGACGGCGACATCGCCACGCTGCGCCCCATCACACCCGCCGACCGCGACGCCATCCGCGCCTTCTACGACCGCGTCTCGGATCAATCAAAGTACTTGCGCTTCTTCGGCACGCACCCCGCGCTAACCGACGATGACCTAGACCGCTGGCTCCACACGGATGGCTATGACAAAGTCACCCTCGTCATGGTGGAACGCGGCAACATCGTGGCCGTTGCCGGATACTCCATTGTCGAACAGTTCCTACCCTCGCGGGTGGGCGATGTCTCCTTCCTTGTCCAAGATTCCCACCACGGAAAAGGCGTGGCGAATATCCTGCTCGAGCACCTCGCAGAAATTGGACGCGAAGGAAAAGTGGAGCGCTTCTTCGCGGAGATGCTGACGCAGAACCGCAGGATGGTACAGGTTTTCGTACGCGCTGGCTATTCCGCGAAGCCGGAACTCGAGGATGGTTTCATCCGGGTGGATTTCAGAATCGCGCCGAATGAGAACTCCCGCGATGTCATGGAGCGCCGCGAGCTGCGTGCAGAAGCGAACTCGATCCACCGTTTACTCAACCCACGCTCCGTGGCGGTAGTCGGAACGCTGTCCAGCAAGCAGCTAGCTAGCGCCAACTTCGCCGGTACATTGCGCCACCTTCACGGCGTGGAGGAGCTCAACGCCCTCGATGAGCCTGTGGATCTCGTCGTCATCGAGTTCCAAGGCCACGGCGGCGCGGAAGCTATGCAGGCTGCTGCCGCTGCCGGTGCCAAAGGACTAGTCCTCATCTCCCGCAGCCAAAATCCCAACCTCTCCCCCGACCAGGCTCGCGACATCGTGCTCGCGGCTAGGGACTACGGCCTGCGAGCCCTTGGCCCAGCTGCGCTAGGCCTTATCAACACAGACGCGGCAGTGAGGCTCAACGCCAGCCCGGCTCCCATGCCGCGTGCGGGACAGGTGGGCCTGTTTACTCAGTCTGCGGGTGTGGCGACGCTAGCTCTGTCCCATGCACTGCAGCTCGGATGCGGCCTAAGCAATTTCATTGCCGCAGGTTCCTTCGCTGACGTCACAGGCAATGACGTCATGCAATTCTGGAGCCAAGATGAGAACACCCGAATTTGTTTGCTCTCCCTCGACTCGATTGGTAACCCGCGCAAATTCTTCCGGGTTCTGCGCCGCCTAGCGCTGGACAAGCACGTCGTCGTTTTCTTGCCCTCCCGGGCTCTGAAGTCGGCCCGCCACTACGCGGTGGAGGGACTATCGGCGGCGAGCCCGGCTGCGCTCGACGAGATCATTCGCTGCACCGGGGCAATGGTGGTCACCCGCCGCGATGCCATGCTCGACATCGCCCAGCTCCTCGCGCGCCAACCCGTTCCGCAGGGCCGTCGCATCGCAGTGATGTCGAATTCCTCCGGCCTTACCGCGCAGATGGAACAGGCAGCCTGGCGCTTCGGACTGCGCCCGCACGCCACCACCGTCGTCGATGACCCCGCCCCCGCCATCACGGAACAGGCCCGGCGCGCCCTAGAAGATCCGGGTATCGACGCGGTGCTGTGCGCCGTCGTGGAAGTTGGTGAGTTCATCCTCAAGGAGGCCTACGTAAATCTGTCCCAGTTGGCGGCAACGACGACGGATACCCCACTCATCGCCAGCTTCGTGGGTTTTGATATCCCCGATTTCCGCACCGCCGAGGGCCCAGAGGCACCCGGCCAACTTCCCGTGTTTGGCACCTACGCCGACGCCATTGAGGCTCTGGCCACCATCATCGATAATGAACGCCGCCGCGCCCTAGCACGCCCCAATCCTTCCGATGAGTTCGCCAACAGCACGGGCCTTGCAGAAGCGCGCGGTGTGGTCGCGGAGGTTCTGACTGATTCCCCCACGGGACGCTGGGCCACCGACGAGGAGTGCGCGCGAATTCTCAAGGCTTATGGCATAGAAATCGTCCCTTGGGCCCCGGTGCGCACCCTCGACGAAGCCATCGCGGCCGGCCGCGATTATGGCTGGGATGTCGCCCTCAAGTGCAGCTCGCAAATGGTGCGAGGCCGCTCGGAGCTGCCCACCGTCGTGCGAAGCATCCATGACGAAGATTCCATGGTGCGCGCGTGGACCACCATCACCCAGCTCACGCGAGATCTCCACTTGGGCGAGGATCCGGCCATTCTCATCCCAGTTGTTCAACGCATGGTCACAGCTGGCGCATCTCTCACTGTGCGTGCCATCGAAGATCCTGTTGTTGGGCCTATGATATCCGCCGGTTTCTCCGGTCTACCCTCGGATCTTTTGGGAGACGTCGAGTGGCGCGTGCCCCCGCTTCGTCGCACCGATGCACTCGACATGCTCAGCTGCCTCAAGGCGTCTCCCCTTCTTGCTGGTTACCGCGGCACCAAAGCTGCCAAACTACACCGTGTCGAAGAGGTCATGATGCAGCTGGCACAGCTCAAGGACGACATCGCTGCACTCGTCGATATTGAGCTTTCCCCCGTCATCGCCGGGGTATCGCACACTGTTGTGGTGGGGGCTCGAATGCGCATCGCACCGCTCGGTGATGTCCGCGATCCTCTCGCGAGGTCCTTGTCATGAACCAGACGAAGCCTCTTCTTTTTGCCTCCGAGGAGATGCACCGCTATTCGCTGGGCCCTGGGCATCCGATGGGGCCGGACCGAGTCGCCGCAGCACTGTCACTGGCGAAACACTTTGGTGTGCTGGAAGAATTCGACATCGAATGTCCCGCCCCGTTGAATACCTCCCACTTGGAGCTCGTTCACAGTCCTGATTACATCGCCGCCACCCGCGCCGAGGTACCTTCCACTCACTTTGGCTTGGGCACTGAAGACAACCCAATTAGCCACGGCTTATCGACGATCGCCGCGCGCATCGCCGGCGGCACCCTAGCGGCCGCGCGCGCTGTGTGGGAGGGCCGTGCGCAGCGCGCCGTTAACCTTTCCGGCGGATTGCACCACGCCTTCGCCGACTCCATGTCAGGGTTTTGCATGTACAACGATGCTGCGATTGCCATCCGTTGGCTTAAGGCAAATGGCGCCCAACGCGTGCTGTACTTGGACTTGGATGCCCACCACGGTGACGGCGTCGAAAAGATTTTTTGGAATGACCCCAATGTGCTCACCATCTCGGTACACGAATCGGGACTCTATCTCTTCCCCGGGACTGGCTATGCACACGAGATTGGTGGTCAAGGCGCGGAAGGGACCGCGGTTAACGTGGCCCTGCCCCGCGGGGTGAGTGACGAGGCGTGGCTGCAGGTCATCCACGCGGTCGTCCCGCCGCTCCTCAAGAAATTCCGCCCCGACTTCATCATTTCCCAACACGGTGCGGACCCGCACCGTTCCGATCCCCTCGCGGATCTGGAACTCACCATCGACGCGATGGCGCGGGCTTATCGCTCAGTGGCGGTGTGGGCGCAACAGTTTGCGGATGGGCGATGGGTCGCGCTTGGCGGCGGCGGATATCACGTCGACGCCGTTGCCCGCGCGTGGACCCAGGTGCTGGCCGCAGTCGCCGACGTTGAGCTCTCAGCTTCGGAACGGATGCCGAACGGCTGGGAGGGCTCATCTACCTTGGGTGATGAAGGTGCGTGCGCCGCCATTGGCGGCTTCGATCCCACCAAGGTCATGGCTGAAAAGCCGCACGCAGCGCTGGTGCAGACTACGCGCGCAGTCTTTCCCTATTGGGGCCTGCCGGCTTATGGCTAGGCCCCGTATCGGAGGGGCGTCGACAATACGCGCGTGATGGGTGTCTTAGGGCTGATTCTTGTGATGAGGCCCTTAGCTTGGCGGCATACGCAGCGCACCATCCAAGCGAATCGTTTCGCCATTGATATAGGGGTTCTCGGTAATGGACACAGCTAGGGCGGCGAATTCCTCCGGCTTTGCCAGCCTTGCGGGGAAAGGCACGGTGGCCTCGAGCTGTTCGCGGAACTCCGGAGTGATCTGTTCCATCATCGGGGTAGCTACGACGCCCGGCGCGATGGCATTGACGCGGATACCCAACGAGGCGAGATCCCGTGCTCCGGTAATCGACAGGGCAGCCACCGCGCCCTTCGACGCCGCGTAGGCCGCCTGGCCAACCTGACCTTCAAAGGCCGCGACGGAAGCGGTGTTGATGATGACTCCGCGCTGGCCGTCTTCGTCGAGTGGTTCTGCCTGGGCCATCGCCTCGGCGGCTGCGGTCATGACGTGGAAGGTCCCCATGAGGTTAACGTTGATCGTCTTAGAAAACAGCTCCGGGTCGTGGGGGCCTTTTCGCCCGAAGATGCGTGCTGAAGGGCAGATACCTGCGCAATTCACCGCCACGCGCAAAGGCTTTTGCTCGGATGCGGCGAGAACCGCTTCGCGTACTGCGGCTGCATCGGTGACGTCGACCGCTGTGTAGTTGATTCCGTTGTGTTTCTCCTCCGGGACGGACAGATCGAGCACGGTGACCGTGGCTCCGTGCTCCGCGAGTGCTGCGGCCGTTGCGGCCCCGAGGCCGGATGCACCGCCGGTAACAACGGCGGATGCTTCGTGCAGGTTCATGATGTTTTCTCCTTTAGTCACCGTGATAGACAGGGCTGTTTAAACGAAAGCGGAAACGCCGGTGACAGCGCGGCCGACGATGAGCGAGTTGATGTCGTAGGTTCCCTCGTAGGTGAAGAGAATCTCGGCATCATCCATCATCTTCGACAAGTCGTATTCGGTCAGGATGCCGTTTCCTCCGCCGATGTTGCGGCCCGCTGCGGCGGATTCGCGCGCCAGGCGGGTGGTGGTTGCCTTTGCCAAGGCGGCAAAGGGCATTTCCAGCTTTCCTTGTTCTTGAACCTCTGCCAGCTGCGCCATCATGGCGAGTGACGCGGTGGCGTTGCCGAGGATGCGGGAAAGCTGCTCCTGGACCAACTGGAATTTGGCGATTGGCCTGCCAAACTGCTGGCGCTTGACCGCGTACTCGCGGGCCTTGTCGAAGATGCCTAGTTGCAAGCCGGCTCCCTGCCAGCCCACCCAGGCGCGCGAATAACACAGGAAGTCATTGACGTTGGCAAAGGATTCCGCACCCGGAATCAGGTTCTCGTGTGGGATGAGGACGTTGTCGAACTTAAGGTCCGCATTCTGCATGATGCGCAGGCCCATCTTGCGCGAAATCTTCTTGCGCGTCACGCCCTCGCGGTCGAGTTCAACGATAAAGGCCTTAATCTCGTTGTCTGCTTTATCCCGGGCGAAGGTGATGGCAAAGTCGGCGAAGGTACCGGCCCCAATCCAACGTTTCGCGCCGTTGATGAGCCAGCCTTCAGCGGTGCGCTCTGCTGTGGTGGCAAGGCCGCCGGCGATATCGGAGCCATGCTCCGGTTCGGTCAATGCAAAGCAACCCACCTTGGAGAATTGACGCAAACCTGCTAGCCAGGTGCCCTTTTGCTCTGGCGAGCCCAGCTTGTCGATGAGTCCGAGGACCAACTCATTGTGAATGCCCACCAGAGCAGACAAGGACACATCCGCGCGGGTTACTTCCGCGTACACCAGTCCTCGGTAGAGACGCGAGGTATCAGTGAGTTCAATTTCGCCCAGACCCATCTCCGCCATGCGAGGAAGAAGATCGAATGGCAGCTCCTCACGGTCCCAGTATTCGCCTACGACAGGGCGAATCTCCGTCTGCAAGAACTCGTGGATCTCTGCCAAACGCACCTGTTCCTCTGGGACGAGACGATCTGCCACCGCGAAAATATCAGCGTGGGGGTACTTAATGCTCTCCAAATGTTTCCCGCTGGGGTGTTGCGAACTAAGAATCGGCGGCATAGTTTTCTACCTTTCTAGCTGGGGCTTAAGGTCGCTGCATGGGCTTTCTCCAGGCCACATACAAACTCTTGGACTCAAGTATCAATGGGCTCTTCACATTGAATGAGTACGAATATACATCGTTCCGTACTCTCACGTGTCATGTTCTATGATCGTTGTACGCAACAGACTGGGGAGAACGCACGCAAAGACCCCGCAAAGCCAGGATCCCCCAGAGACAGAAAGACTCATGACCCAACCACTCACACCACGACAACGCGAGCTGTTCAATGCCCTCTTGCAGGACTTTCTGGCCGAGGGTTTCGAATCCTTCACCATCGACGGCGCAACGAAGCGCTACCAATGCTCAAAATCGACCATGTACGCATTAGGCCCATCCAGAGACGCGATCATTCGCCGCGTACTAGTCAGCTTCTTCAAAGAAATCACCCGTCGCACCGCAGTCACAACAGCACCCACATACGCCCAAGCTCTTGAGAATTACTTCTCCTCGATGACCATTGCTCTGGAACCCGCGAGCCCTGAGTTCATGCGCGACCTCGCCTCTGAACCCGCCGCTCAGGAGGTGTATAGCTTCAACACTAAGAGAGCCACTGAGACCATCCACAAGTTACTTAGTCAAGGCGTCGAAGCTGGGGAATTCACCGCCGAGTACACCGACTTTGTCTCCCGCCTTATCCAGCGCTCAATGAGTGATATTCAGCAGGGCTTTTACTCAGACACCCTAGCCCCAGCAGAGGCTTATCACACCCTTGGCCAGCTCATTCTCCACGGAATTTCGCTACGCTAACCTGCATCTTTCAAAGGTAGTTCGGAAAATCTCTAGCCATTACTTCGAACTCGAAGTAAAGTAGGCTGCGACCCACGTCACAGAGACGAACGGTTTGGGACACGGGCCATAGCCATTGCGCCGTCCTTCCCCATTTGAGCACGAGCTAGAGGAGAACCAATGACCACGGTGACCGAACAATTCCAAGCAGCCCGCGACCTGCTGGTTTCTTATCAGACTGATTATGAAGCAGCCCGCAGCAACTTCGAGTGGCCGCGCTTCGAGCACTTCAACTTCGCACTTGATTGGTTCGATCACCTCGCCACTGCGGAGGATTCAAAGAACCGCGAGGCTCTCGTCATCTGTGAGACAGATGGCAGCAGCACCCGCCGTACCTTTGCTGAGATGTCAGCCCGCTCGGCACAATTGGCTAACTGGCTGGAGGCCCAGGGGGTCCAGCGCGGCGATCGCGTCATGCTCATGCTCAACAATCAAGTAGAGCTGTGGGAGTGCATGCTGGCCTGCATCAAGGCAGGCTTCGTTCTTAACCCGGCGACCGCAATGCTCGGCGCGGCCGATCTGCAGGACCGCACCGACCGAGCCAATATTTCCTGGGTCGTGGCCAATGCCGAGGACGCCGCTAAATTCCAAGACGTCAGCGGTGACTTCACTCTGATCCAGGTCGGTGATGAACCAGATGCACAGACAACGCACCCCACCCTGCGCTATTCGGATTCTTTTACTGGCTCGGAAGAGTACACGCCGAAGCAGGAAACCAAGGCTGATGAGACCCTCCTACTGTATTTCACTTCCGGCACTACGTCGAAGGCGAAACTCGTCGAACACACTCACACGTCCTATCCAGTGGGTCACCTGACCACGATGTACTGGATTGGCTTGGCGCCTGGCGACGTCCACCTCAACGTCGCCGCCCCCGGCTGGGCCAAGCACGCATGGTCAAACTTCTTCGCGCCGTGGATCGCCGGGGCCACCATCTTCCTATACAACTATGCGCGCTTCGACGCCGCTGCGCTCATGGACAAGATGGAAGAAGAAGGCGTCACCAGCTTCTGCGCGCCGCCAACGGTCTGGCGCATGCTTGTCCAAGCAGACCTGGGCCGTATGAAGACCCCACCGAAGAAGCTGGTTGCGGCTGGCGAACCGCTCAACCCTGAGCTCATCAGCACCATCAGCAAGGCTTGGAACACAAACGTTCGCGATGGCTTCGGACAGACGGAGACGACACTGCAGATTGCCAATACCCCAGAGCAAAAAGTGAAGCCAGGTTCAATGGGGCGCCCACTGCCAGGCTGGGAAGTCGTGCTCAAGGATCCCGCTACTGACGAGATTGGGGATACCGGAGAAATCTGCTTGAAGCTCGATCCCCGCCCAGTCGGCCTGACTGTGGGTTATTTCAATGACCCAGACAAGAACGCGGAAGTCTTCCGCGATGGTTACTACCACACGGGAGATACTGCGGAACGCGATGAGGACGGCTACATTTTCTACATTGGTCGCGCGGACGATGTTTTCAAAGCCTCCGACTACCGCCTCTCCCCTTTCGAACTAGAATCCGTTGTCATTGAGCACCCGGCAGTCGCCGAGGTAGCGGTGGTTCCCTCCCCAGATCCAATCCGCCTCGCCGTGCCAAAGGCCTACGTCGCTCTCGCCGGCGGGTACGAACCGACAGCGGAGACCGCCGAGTCCATCCTTAAGCACTGCCGCGATGGGTTGGCACCCTACAAGCGCATCCGCCGCCTCGAGTTCTATGAGCTTCCAAAGACCGTCTCCGGCAAGATCCGCCGTGTAGATCTGCGCAAGCGCGAAACCGAGATCCACTCCGCTGACGGCGGCGAGACGAAGGCATCGACGGAATACGCTGATTCCGACTTTCCAACTCTAAAGGGTTAACCCCACCGCCCTTCAGCAACGCAGGCCCCAGCCCACTGCTGGGGCTTTTGCATCTGCGACGCCAAAATCCTCCGGTAGCTTTCCCCGCCTGGGACCCTATCCGCGATGCCTATGGTCGGGTTCTTAGAACAGCGAAGCTCTCATTTATAGTTATCTCACGTACCGCAAGGAGGTTCTTTCCGCTCATGGATATCATTGCTGAAGCACGCCGCCAGTGGGCGAAGCGTTATTCCGCGCGCTCTGCTCGTGGCCTCGCCACAGTATCCTCCTTCGAACGTGCCGCACACATTTTGCGTAATGGCGCCGAAGATGTGCTGGCTCCTTATGGGGTGAGCTACAACCAGTTTGAGGTCCTCGCTGTGCTCATGTGGTCACGCGCGGGAAGCATGCCCATGTCTAAAATCAGCGCTCGGCTTCAGCTTCCGCCGGCTTCACTCACTCACACGGTGCGCAAACTTGAGAAGGACGAACTTATCGAGCGGGTCAGCGATCCAAAAGACAGACGCTCGACCTTGGTCACGGTCACCGACCAAGGCATCGTGTTGGCCTCGGCGGCGGGACCTGCCCTCGATCGCTATTTTGATTCCGTTGCGCTTTCTACTGGCGAGCAAGACCGCATCATTGCTGCTGCCAACCGCATACGTCGCGCAGCCGGCGAAGATGTCGAGGATTCCGGCGCCCAGTAGCCATCAGTTCTTTAAGAAGCGTGCCCTCGCGCACGTGCGGCCGAAGAAACCAAAATAGAAACTGCCCTAGCTGCCAATTCCTGTGCTTCCGCCTTCAAGATCTGGCCAGATCTTTGGCAACTAGGGCAGTTTAAAGCGTGGGGCTCCCTCGTCCGGGAGCTAATCCCCAATGGCTAACTCGCGGTTAAGGTTTAGGAGTGTTTAAACTCCGGGTCGCGCTTCTCTACAAAGGCTGCCATGCCTTCCTTCTGATCATGAGAAGAGAACAAAGCGTGGAAGGTACGGCGTTCGAACTGGATGCCCTGAGATAGAGAGAGCTCATCTACCGCATTGACCTGTTCTTTGATTTGAGACGTTGCCACGAAGGACTTCGAGGCAATGAGCTTTGCCGTCTCCAGCGCCGAGTCAAGGAGCTCACCCGCAGGAACCACGCGGGCTACCAAGCCGGAGCGTTCTGCTTCCTCGGCTGCCATCATGCGGCCAGTCAGGCACATCTCCATGGCCTTCGCCTTTCCGATAGCTCGGGTCAGTCGCTGGGAGCCTCCCATGCCTGGTGTGACTCCCAAGTTGACTTCCGGCTGGCCAAACTTGGCCTTGTCGCCAGCGATGATGAAGTCACACATCATGGCCAGCTCGCAACCTCCACCGAGCGCGTATCCGTTCACTGCGGCGATGATCGGCGTGCGGGCTCGTGTGAGGACGTCCCAGCCTGCGAACCAATCCGCGGTGTACATCTCTGTCGCCGACTTCGAGGACATTTCCTTGATATCTGCACCAGCCGCAAACGCTTTCTCTGAACCGGTGATGACGATTGCCCCGACTTCTGCATCGGCGTCGAATTCCTGAACTGCCTGGGTAACTTCAAGCATTGTGTCGTTGTTCAGGGCATTAAGCGCCTCCGGACGATTGAGCGTGATGAGAGCGACGCGGTCGCGCTTTTCGCTAAGAATTGCCATGGTAATAGTGTCCTTCCTGTGGTTCTTGATTAGTACTTAGTCAGTGGTGATCGTTGAATTCTGGGGCTTCCACGCAGCCCTCGATGGGTTCGAGGACAGATGCCACCACCTCGTCGGGGACGGCGCCAATGGACTCATATTCCCAGGAGGGATTGCGGTCCTTATCGACGATTTGCGAGCGAATTCCCTCCACAAATTCCTTGTGTTTTTGCATGTTCACGGACATCCAGAACTCCTGGGTCAAGGTCTCCGCGAAGCTCATCGACGCATTGCGATTCAAGGATTCCTCGGTGACGCGAATGCCCAGCGGGGAATTCAAGCTCATCCGCTTGGCGGCCTTCGCTGCCCAATGCCCGTCGCCGCCTGCTGCTGCATATTCTTGCAAGCGGGCAAGGGTCTCTTCAGCGGTGTCTGCCGCGTAGACGTCCACCATTTCGGCGCGGTCCTTACCGAAGCCTGGGCCCACTGACTCAGTGAACTTCTCAATATCGGCTGGGTTGCCCGTCTCCACCAGCTGCTCAACGAGAGCATCGAGCTTGTCCTTAGGCACGAAGTAGTCCGCAAAGCCGGTATCGATCGCCTCCGCGGCCCCCACGTGGATCGCGGTATACGCCAAGTGCCGGCCAAGACGATCCGCAGCCCGGGACAGAAGATAGGACCCACCGGCATCGGGCGAATACCCAATCCCAACCTCCGGCATTCCGATGCGCGAATCCTCGCAAACAATGCGGTGTGAGGCGTGTGCTGAGACACCAATTCCGCCGCCCAACACAATGCCTTCCATGAGCGCCACATAGGGCTTTGAATAGGTGGAGATTAAATAGTTCAGTTCATATTCCGTCTTCCAAAAATGGGCACCTGCCGTGCCGCCCTCCAGGGCATCGTGGTACAAAGCCGCGACGTCGCCACCAGCACACAGCCCACGTTCACCAGCGCCCCGGAGGATAACGAGCTTGACGCGGTCATCGTCCTGCCAGTCCTTCAAAACTGCCGTCATCTCATCAATCATTGTCTGGTTTAGCGCGTTAATAGCCTTGGGCCGGTTTAGTGTAAGAACACCAGCGTGGCCGCGGATGTCGTGGATAATTTCGTTCGTCATCGTTTATTCCTCCTCTTTATGAACAATCGGGCGCGTTCTAGTGCGGAGCTTCAAGCAACAGAGCTTCACCCTGGCCACCGCCGCCGCACAAAGTGACACCCGCGCGATGGGCCTGGCCACTCGCAAGGCGATGCGCCGCATGAGCTACAAGTCGAGCACCGGATGCACCAATGGGATGTCCCAGGGCAATCGCACCGCCCTGCGGGTTCACGTCATCGGGATTGATTCCAAGGACATTGGCCGAATGAACCACCACTGCGGCGAAAGCCTCATTGATCTCAATGTGATCGAGATCAGCAATACCCCAGCCTTGGCGCTCAAGGGCTGCGAGGAGAGCCCGAGCGGGTTGTTCCTGCAAGGAAGAATCCGGTCCGGCTACCTGCCCTGGCGCGCGTAGGACCGCCATGACCGGCAATCCTTCCTTTTCCGCGTACTCACGTGTGGTGAGGACGACAGCTGCCGCTCCATCAGTGATGGGTGAGGAATTTCCGGCAGTAATGCTTCCCTCACTCTCAAAGGCCGGACGCAGCCCGGCCAAAGTTTCTCCCGTGACCCCTTCCCGGATGCCTTCATCACACGAGACGGTGCTCTCGTTGCGCCGGATCGTCACCGTGATAGGAGCGATTTCCTTGTCGAAGGCTCCCTCCTCGATCGCCTGCAGAGCGCGCTGGTGTGACAGCGCGGCGCAGCGGTCTTGTTCGTCACGGGTCACCGGGTAGCGTTCTGCATATTTCTCCGACAACGAACCCATGGAAATCCCAAGATCGGCCGCTCGCAGGCCATCGTGATCCATGTGATCGAGCAGCTCAACAGACCCAAACTTCTTGCCCCTACGTGACTGCGAAAGCAAGTGAGGAGCATTCGACATCGACTCCATTCCCCCAGCCACCACCACTGTGGCTTCGCCGGAGCGTAGAAGCCGGGAGGCGTCAATAATCGCGGTCAGTCCAGAAAGACACACTTTGTTGACCGTCGCGGTGTGCGCATTCGGAGAAATTCCTGCCCCGAGCGCCGCCTGCTTCGTAGGGTTTTGTCCCACGCCTGCCTGCAGGACTTGACCACAAATCACAGCGTCAACGTCGTCCGGGCTCACTTGTGCCTGCGCGAGTGCAGCGGCAATGGCATGGGAGCCAAGCTGCGTCGCGGACAAGGGCGCAAGGGAACCAAGCAACTTGCCGAAAGGCGTGCGCGCAGCGCCCACAATGACGATATCCATATCTCGCTCTCCAAACTGTACGAAGTTATCCTGAATCGTACCGATGGATTGTGCGCCGCGCTACCTTTTGGCCCTAGCTAAGCTCACAAAATGCCGGAACACTACACAATGGAACTGTTTGAAGCGAGAATAAAGCTATAAAAGAACAAACTGCGTAGAGCGCCGTCTAGTCCCTACGCAGCTGCAATCCGCACTATTTAAATCGTGAGCATCAGCGGAATGACCACAATTTTGACTATCTGCGCCACCACAATGGTGGCCGCATAGCCGGTCATGATGCGCGAATCCGTGCTCATTCCCGTGGCGTAGTTGACCACTGCTGGCTGGCCAAAGATTCCTGAGATACCGCCGGCGGTGCGGGTCTCCGACTGGCCGAGGAACCTGTTGGCAACAGCGAAGATAGCGACGGCAACCACGGTAATGATGGCGGCCAAGATCATGGACTTCAAGCCCATCCAGGAGAAGGCCGTGGACTGGAAAGCCTCACTTGAGGCGAGGCCCACCGACGCCAAGAAGATGACTAGACCCCACTGCTGAAGAGCCATGTTGATAGAGGCCGGGACCTTCCACGGCACGCGGCGAGTGCGGTGGAGAGCACCAAGGACAAGTCCGGTAATCAGCGGCCCCAGCGCGAAGCCCAGCTCAAAGGACGTGCCACCCGGCAACGGCACCACGATGAGCGCAATGAGGTAGCCCAAGAACAGGCCGCCACCCACGGCGATCCAGTTCAGCTGCGAGTAGCCCTGAACCGAGTCACCGAAGTAATCGCGAATATCGCCCATACGGTCCTGATCCACAATCACCGTCACGCGGTCACCGGCATCGAGGTGCGTATCGAAGCTGGCGAGGAACTCCTCATCGCCGCGCTCCACGTGGATAATGCGGCCGCCATAGCGCTGGAAAAGGTTGAGCTCTTCCACGGTTCGACCGGCGATGTCGGTGTTCGAGACCACCACGTTTTCAATGACCAAGCGCTTGTCCACGAAGGGCACTTGGGGCTGACGCTTACCCAAAGCGGCGGTAATCTCATGCCGCTTAGCCTTCGTCACGAGCACGCGCAGGATGTCTCCCTTGCGAATCTCTGGATGGTCTCCCGCCACGGTGCGGGTATTCCCGCGGCGAATCGTGGCGATGACAAATTGGTCCTCGAAGCGCTCCACGAGCTCCTCGTAGGTGATGTCCTTGGTCACCCGAATGGTGCGGGAGCGGAAAACTTCTTCTGCAGAATTGTCTTTGTCCTTAGAACCCGGCCAGGACTGCTTGAGCAGGAAAGCCACGAGCAGAATGGCAACGGCTACGCCCACCGGGTAGCCCAAGGAATAACCCACGGCGGGCAGTTCCTCGCCGGTCTGTTGTTGGGCAACCGCAAGCGACGCCGTCGAGGTCGTCGCACCGGAGAATACACCCACGGAAAGCAACGGCGACAGGCCCAGCCATCCGCCCGCGAGAAGCGCCACTGCAGCAGCACCCACCACCGCGATAGCGGCAGTGATCATATGTTTTAACTGCTCAGAGAATCCTTTGAAGAAGCGTTCACCGGCAGACAAGCCTTGCATATAGATGAAGAGGCCAAGGCCCATCTCTTGTAGGCTGCTCAAAATCGTGCCATCGAGATCGATAAAGGCGCCGATGGCCAAGCCCACGAACAAAGTACCGGCCGCGCCGAAGCGCAACGGGCCGAAGGGGATCATGCCAAACAACGTGCCGAGCAAGGCAACAAAGAAAATGCTCAGCCAAATATTTCCATCAAATAGAGCCAACACGAAACGTCATTGTAGGAAAGCAAGAGCAAAACACCACGTCCAAGAGCGCTTTTCTGCGCCAAGGGTGCTTGGTCTCACGTCCTAGGCATCAAGGTGAGCTAAGTACGCACCCACCGTGTTGGCGAGCTAGCTACCGAGGAATTCCTTCCATGCCGGCCATTCCGCATAAGTCTGCGCGCGCCCGGCTTCATAGTTGGCGCGAAGCTTAGTCACCGAGCGCTCGGTCGAAGCCACCTGCATATCCTCCGGGAAGAAGAGCTGAGCTCGCCCTTCCTTTTCCAGCTCCAAAAGCCGGTCCTTGGAGGCGTTGTAGCGTGGCGGGCGCGCAATCATCGCCTCTGCCACAGCCGGGTATTTGCGGAAAACCCGCCGCAGCGCCGCCGGCCGCCCCACCTCAGGGCGCACGTAGCCGCGCGGTTTCGAGCCGAGGAATAAGAACTTCTCAAACCCGGCCTTCTCCGCCTGCTCGATGAGAATGCCACCGGACTCGCCCATGGCACCGTCGACATAAGGCACACCATCGATAACGCGCATCGGCATGATCAGCGGCAACGTCGAAGAGGCCCGGACGCGCACCATCAGGTCCTCTTGGGTCTTTATGTCTTCACGCCCCCAGTACACGCTTTCCCCGGTATCGGCGCGCGCGGCGGAAATGCACACCTGCGCCGGGTTAGCGTCAAAGGCTTCCCAGTCAAAGGGCATGTCCTGGTCCGCAGCCTTCTCGTAGATGAACTCCGCATTGAAGTAGCCGCTACCGCGCAACAGTGAGCCCAGGCCGCCGAAGCTGGGGTTCTTGGCAAAGTCCACGAAGGATTCCTCGGAGCGAACCACATCGCGGGAAAGGAAGTTCACGGTGTGCGAGGAGCCCGCGGAAACGCCTCCGACCCAGCCGAATTCCACCTCCTCCTTTAAGAGTTTGACGATGCACGCGGCAGTATAGGAATTGCGCATACCGCCGCCTTCAATGACGAGTGCTGTATCTTTCGCGTCAATCACACTGCACGATGGTACCCCCGCGCTAGGATCGCGCCATGAGTTTGTTTTCTGCGGTAAAGGATATCGTCGATAAGCTCGGTGGCTCCTCCACCGTCCGCTTAGCTTCCCCGGATCCCCACGCCGTCGAGATCTCTGTAGATCACCTGTCCGTCCACACGGCCGGCAGCCTCATCATCTTGGTTACCTCCCCAGCCGGCGCACAAGTACTCAGTGAGGTGGCGCGCTCCGGCGAGCCCGCGCGCTTAAGTGGCTCTAAGACCACAGTGCACCTCTCCCCCACGACGAAGGCACAGCGTCCGGTCCATGATCCCAAGCGGGGCTGGGCCATCCCGCTATCCCCTGCGGAACGGGACACGCTGGCCCAGCTTCACGCCGACCCCGGCGATTATGAGGTCTCCGAGTCGCTTGCGGTCTCCATCGAAACTACCCCTGAAGAAAGCTAGCCTGCCATGCTCATCCTTCCCTTCCAAGGGCGCACGCCCCGCATCCACCGCAGCGCCTGGATCGCACCAAACGCCACCATCATCGGTGACGTCACCATCGGCCCGGATTCCTCCGTGTTTTATGGCTCCGTGCTGCGCGGGGACGTTGGTTCCATCCGTCTTGGGGCGCGCGCCAATATCCAGGACAACTGCGTCATCCACGTTGAAGCCACCGAGCCTTGTGTGCTGGAGGATGACGTCACCGTGGGCCACATGGCCATGCTCCACGGCACGCGAGTGGGCGCGGGCACGCTAGTCGGAATGAAAGCCACCCTGCTTTCGGGCTCCACCGTGGGCCCTGGCTCTCTCATCGCCGCCGGCGCGGTGGTGCTCGAAGGCCAGGACATTCCCGCCGGCGCCCTAGCCGCCGGGGTTCCAGCCAAGGTGCGGCGCGAGCTGAGCCAGGAGGAATCCGCCGCCTTCATCCCGCACGCCGCGCGCTACGTCGAGATTGCTAAAAATCAGGCGCTGCTTAGCGACGCCCTCCCCCTCGACGAAGTCCTCTACGACTAGTCCCGCAACTGCCGTTGTTGACAAAGATCCGGCCAGATCGTGCCGCGAGTTCAAAAGTTTTGGCAACAACGGCAGTTCCACCTCCGCGAACTAGGGCCGCGAGCGAAGCCACAATCGCTTCATTCAGGGCTACAGCACTAGAGCAGGGACACAAGGCCCATGACCACAAGGAAGGCTGCCACGCCGTAGCCGCTCCACAATGCCACGGTGGTGGAGTTCTCCCGCGCCCACGCGAAGGCACGTCCGGCCCAGGACTGTGGTTTCGCCCGCACAAGGGCGATGAACAATCCGCACACTGTCGGCAATGAGAGCGCAAACGTGGCGTAGAAAAAGAGGCCACCATACTTAACGGTATTGCTAAAGTCCCCAGCCGCTAGGTGCATCAGGCCATAGAAGAAGGGCACGGAGGTCAAGGACTGGATAACGCCCATGGCATAGCCCACCACAACGGTCTTAGCCGAAGGAGTGCGCAGCGGGCCGAGGAGCTTCTGCACCATATCGTTGGGTTCACCCTTGGAGCGCCAAGCTAAAAGGCCCAGCCCCAAGCCGATGACAACCAGCCCCCACCCCAGCAGAGGCGATTCCAAGGCCGCGGCGACCTTGTCCTGGATACCGACGAAGATGAACATCACCACGGCGGCCGCGGTGAGCACTCCGAACCAGTCCCCAACGATGACGAGGGCCGCAATCTTGCGGTAGCTGCCCCGCGGAAGCATGATGCCGATAGCCACCAAGATTCCGATCAATAAGGCATTGACGGAATCGGCAAAGGCATTGAGCACGGCTTCAAGCATGCGCGCCAGTGTACAGGGCGCGTTTGCAGAACTTACTCTGGACACCGAGCCTCCTGTGCTCTGCACCATGCTTTGTTCTAGTGGTGCAGACCGAGGAAACATTCACTCACTGTTTACCGTTAAGGGCCCTCATGTGAGGGCTGTCAACGGTAAGGTATTGAAAAGTGCTTGCCGCCGCGACGGGTGTCTCCCCCATCGTCGGCGGCACCCTAACTCATGCCCCGACAGTGATGTGGAGAGATAAAAAATGAAGGTAGCGATTCTCGGCGGAGACGGCTTCTGCGGTTGGCCCGCTTCCCTCTATCTCTCCGACCAAGACCATGAGGTCATCATCGTGGATAACCTCTCCCGGCGCGCCATCGATGAGGAGTTGGGCGCAGAATCTTTAACACCTATCGCCTCCATTGAGGAGCGCCTGGCCGCGTGGACCGAGGTCTCCGGCAAGACCATTGGCTTCCACAACCTCGACGTGGCCCAGGACTACGACGGCCTGCTCGAGTTCCTCAGCACTGAGCGCCCGGATGCCGTGGTGCACTTCGCTGAGCAGCGCGCCGCCCCCTACTCCATGAAGAATTCGCGCACCAAGCGCTACACGGTGGATAACAACATCAACGCCACCCACAACCTGCTCGCCGCCATCGTAGAATCTGAGCAAGATATCCACGTTGCGCACCTGGGCACCATGGGTGTCTACGGTTACGGCACAGCCGGCATGAAAATCCCGGAGGGCTACCTAGATGTGCAGGTGGATGCGGGAGAGAATGGCGTCGTCAAGCAGCAAATCCTCTACCCCTCCAACCCGGGCTCGGTCTACCACATGACGAAAGTGCTGGACCAGCACCTGTTTGCCTACTACGCCAAGAACGATGAGCTGCGCATCACCGATCTGCACCAGGGCATCATCTGGGGCACTCACACGGAGCAGACTCAGAAGGATGAGCGCCTCATCAACCGCTTTGACTATGACGGCGACTACGGCACGGTGCTCAACCGCTTCCTCATCCAGGCCGGCATTGGCTACCCGCTGACCGTGCACGGCACCGGCGGCCAGACCCGTGCGTTTATCCACATCCGTGACATGGTGCGCTGTATCGAGCTAGCTTTGCAGAACCCGCCGGCGCGCGGTGAGCGCGTCAAAATCATCAACCAGATGACGGAGACCCACCGCGTGCGTGACTTAGCGGAATTGGTTGCGAAGATCTCTGGCGCACAGGTGGCCTACGTGCCGAACCCGCGCAAGGAATCCGCGGAGAATGAGCTGCACGTCACCAACGACACCTTCCTCGAGCTTGGTCTGGAGCCGACCACCTTGTCGGAAGGGTTGCTCCATGAGGTGGAGGAGGTCGCTCGCAAGTACGCCGACCGCGCTGACCGTTCCAAGATTCCGGCGCAATCCTTGTGGACGCGACAGCAGCACGCCGGCGTTCCTTCCACGGAGGTTTAAGTCCCACCGTGCGCATCGCAATCGTTACCGAGGTCTTTCTCCCCAAGATCGACGGCGTGGTCACGCGCCTGACGCGCACGCTGGACCAGCTGGCCGCGATGGGCCACGAGGTACAGATTTTTGCCACGGGCAAGGGCCCTGCAACCTACGCCGGCTTCGAGGTCACCCGCATTCCCAGTTTGTCGCTATGGGTCTACCCGGAGATCAAATTCGGCTTGCCCTCGTGGAAGTTCTTCAAGGAAATCCGGGATTTCGATCCCGATGTCATCCACGCGGTCAACCCCATTTGGACAGCGGCTCTCGGCGTCTTTGCCGCGCAGCGCGATGCCGTGCCGCTGGTGGCCAGCTTTCACACCAACGTGCCTGAATACGTCGATGCGCTGGGCATCGGGTGGACCCGCCCGCTGACTGAGGCCGCTCTGAAGTATCTACACAACCAGGCAGCGGTGAACCTGTGTACCTCTGGCCCCATGGTGGAAAAGGCTCGGAAGATGGGGATCCGAAACGTGCAGCTGTGGCCCAAGGCTGTGGATACGCAGACCTATCACCCTGACCGCGCCACGGCGCAGATGCGCGAGCGCCTGACCGACGGTAACCCGGAGGCCCCGCTGGTGACCTATATCGGCCGAGTATCCAAAGAAAAGGACTTGGAGCGCCTCGACCACGTGATGCAGCTGGTTCGGGCACAGCTTAGCGACGCCCGCCTGGCCATCGTCGGCGATGGCCCCGCCTTGGAGGAGCTCAAGGCTAGCTTCGATCCTGCACACACAGTGTTCACCGGATACCTGTCTGGCGAGGAGCTCGCCGCTGCCTTCGCCGTGGGAGATGTCTTCCTCTTCCCCTCCGCCACGGAGACTTTGGGGCTGGTAGCACTCGAGTCCTTCGCCTCGGGCGTGCCGGTCGTCGGCACGAATGCCGGTGGTATTCCCTTCGTCATTGAGGAAGGCGTGACCGGGCACCTCATCGCTCCCGACGCCGATGATGAGGCTTGGGCCCGCGCCACGCTCGGACTCCTCGAAGACCCTGCCCGCCGGGAGACAATGGGCGCTGCCGCCCGCCGCGAGGCTGAAAAGTATTCCTGGGTAGAATCCACCCAAGCCCTCCTCCACGCCTATGAGGAGGCTATCGAGCACCCCTTCCGCAGGGAAGAGAACGAAGTCAAGGAGCACTAATGGATTCCGCCCAGAACCTGTACTCCGCAGGCGCTTTTATCCAAGCCGGCATCGACGCCACGTTTGCCTCCCGATTGGGCGACGTGCGCGACGTCGAACTGAACTTTGCGCCTGCTGACCCCGCGCCCGAAGCCCAACAATCAGCGCAGCCAGACCAAGACCAGCGCGCGGTGGTGCGCATTAGTACTGATTCAGGGAGCTATGACTTCGATGGACTACGTCTAGCCACCATCCAGGATGGGCAGCTGCACTGGGCCACGGGTTTGGCGGAACAAGCGCCCCAGCCTCAGTTCCACGGACCACAGCCCGATTCCGCCCTGCTCCGCGGCTTAGCGCGGCGGTTGGTGGGCGACCGCCCTGTTCTCCGCGTCCCGCAGGGCGAGGGCGAAGCACTCGTCGCCGTCGACTTTACGGAGCTCCACCCAGATCCCCGTGTCAGCATCTTGGCCGGACTCGAACGCTCGGGGGATGTTGCAGGGGGCGTCGACGAGCGCCGTGCTACCTCTGAGCTCGCTTCTTACTTGGGCGTGGACCCAGCGGCGGCAGAAGGCCTCGCACGCTTCCACGGCACTCGGATCGCGGCCCTTCCCCACCCTTCGGGCCGGGCCGGGCTCAGCGCACGCGATGTGTTGGCGGATGCCCATTATATTGCCACCGAGCACAATTTCTTTTTGGAGGCCCGCTTCCCCAACCTGTCTGCGGACCTCGACCCTGGAACGTCTCGCACCGTGGTGAACTCTGATCATGGTTCGCTCACGGTTCCCGCCCATCTCATTGCTACTCTCGACGCTTCCACGGACACGTTCACGTGGGCGTGGGCGGACGAGCTATCTAGCTCCATGTCCGCTCAAGCAGCGGCGAACCTGCGCCGCTTCGGCTATGACAATGCGCTTCCCGAGCTGATCCGCGCCCGGGTGTCGATCCCCGAAGCGCGCTCGGCGCGCCTGCCGCAGCTAGCCATGCCGATCCTGGGGCTGTGGACCCTGCTGCCTGTGCAGCTGCCCGATGGCCGCCAGGGATTGGCGCTGACCGATGCCCCTGCCTTCCACCTGCCCGCACCAACTCCGGCCGCCACACAGGCCACCCTCAACGTTGCCGTGCCGGCAGGAGTGGATGAACACCGGGCGCGCGCCGCCTATCAGCGGGCACGCGGCCTATAAGCCCTGACTAGGAGTTCAGCACTGCGCGGAATTCTTCGGCGTCAACCTCCTCGGTGGTCGCCGGGTCAAACGCAGCATCCTGGGTCTTGTCCACCAGCACCGCGCGCACGCCCTCGGAAAAGTCGGGGCGTCGGTACATGTGCATGCCCAGTTTGAGTTCTAGCAGGAGCGCCTCACGGATATCGTCGACAGCGGCTTCCGCCTCATAGAGCTCATTGGCCGCGATGATGGCGGCTGGGCAGGCGGCGGCCATGAGGCGGCGTACTTCGCCGGAAATGTTCGGGCGCTTATCGAGCTCCGCGGAAATCTCCTCCCACGTCGGCAGCGCGAAGGTTTCCTCCAGGTCTTTGGCTACCTGCTCCAGCGGCGCCGGCTGTTGTGGTGCAGGCAAAGCTAGATCTTCCAGTGCGGCGTCGATGCCCCGCTCGATAGCTGCCTCAATCAGCTCGGCGGCATCCTTAACAACGTGGGTCGCGACACCCGTCCACAGCATGTCCGCGGCATACATGCGGTAACCGCTCAGCCCCCAGAACTTTGCCAAACCCGGCGAGGCTACACCGCGGGTGCCCACCATGCGCTGGGCCGCATAGGCCACTCCGACGTCCGTGACGTATCCGATATTCATCTCCGGCATCGAAGCGAAGGCCTTCTCCGTCACCACGCGGTGCGAACCATGCAGGGAAATGCCCAATCCACCGCCCATGACGACGCCGTCGATGACGGCGATATAGGGCTTCGGGAACTCGGCGATATCACCGTTGGTGAGGTACTCGCTGGCGAAGAAGGCATCGACTTCCTCCAGCTTGCCTTCCGCGATTCCCTCACGGGCGTGGCGCACATCGCCACCGGCGCAAAAAGCTTTGGGGTTATTGGAATGAATCAGGACTTGCTCAATCTCATCATCCTGCGCCCACGCTTCGAGGGAGCGGCGGATGATGTCAATCATCTCTGGGTTCAAAGAGTTCAGAGCTTTCGGTCGATTGAGTTCAAGGACTCCGGTACGGTTGCGGACGGAAACGAGTACTGGATCAGTCATAGTCATGCGCACCAGTGTTCCATATCACAAATGTTTCAGCCACCTATTTTTGGCGCTACCTTGGACATGGTTTCTGCTTTTAGCCCAACCCGTTTAGATTGGTGTGACTTTCTTGCTCCCACAACTTGTTGCTCTTGACATGGACGGCACGCTCCTCGATGCCCACGGCCAACTACCAGCGGACTTCGCGGAGCTACAAGAGCTTGCCGCTCACCGCGGCTGCGAGCTAGTTCCGGCCTCAGGGCGCCAACTGGCAACGCTCAAGGAGATGTTCCCGCAAGGCGAGACCTTCATTGCTGAAAATGGCTCGGTAGTCATGCGTGGTGGCGACATCATTGCGACATTCCCGCTCTCGGAAACGACCGTGCACTCAGCGTGCGAGGCCTCAGCGGCCTTGGAGGTGGAACACACCGTGGTGCTGTGCGCCCCGGAAACCGCCTACGTCGCGCAGGATGCATCCGATGCAGCGCGCGCAGAGATCTCCAAGTACTACAAGGCGGTCACGTGGGTCGATGACCTAGACGCCGTCCCCGATAGCAACATCATCAAGATCGCCATCTTCTGCGAATCCGGTTCAGAGGCACACATCTACGAGCCCATCGTGCGCGCTGTCCCGGAGGATAACGTGGCGGTATCAGGCAAGGTCTGGCTCGATGTCATGGCTCGCGGCGTGGATAAGGGTGCAGCCTTGGTCAAGCTCGCTGAACTTGCCAACGTTCCCATCACCGCCACCGTGGCCTTCGGCGACTACCTCAATGATCTCGAAATGCTACGCGCTGCCGGGACAGCCGTCGCGATGGAGAACGCGCATCCGCAGCTGAAGGACCTAGCGGACATCATTGCCCCTCCCAATACTGACAACGGCGTCAGCACCGTGCTTCGCCAGCTTTTGCGCACCTAACACGCTCCCCTGACTCGTTGCCCGACTAGCCACGCGCACAGAGTAGGATTACTCGGGTTACTAAGCCTCAGTACCCGAACCACGGTGTCTACCTGCGGAGTGTGAAGTGAAGAAATTTTTGCGGTCGATGGTGTCACGCTTGGCAAAGGGCGAATCATCCACATCGAGTCCCACTCCGGACTCCCCTTCCGTTTCCCAGAAGCCTTCTTCAATTTCGACTACTGCATCTAAAGGCTCTGCTGCGACTGCTAAGTCCACTCCGGCTGCCAAGCGCACGTCGGCTTCTCCATCCACCGCACCTACTGACACCACGAAGCCTGGAAAGTCGACTACTCCCAGCAAGCCCACCACCTCGGATAAAAGCGCTGCGCCCAGAACTCAGCGGCCCAGCACTCAGCGCCCGGCCGCGCGGCCTAGCCGCGTGCGCCCACGGCCAGCGGAAGACTTCACCTTAGACTTGTCACCGAGCGCCCTTCCCAAGGCTTCGGCGGTGAAGAAGGCCAAACTAGTCAAAGCCCGCGAGGAGGCCGACGTAGCTTCGACTGGCCGCCGCGGCCCACGACGCACCGTCCCTCGCCGCCCGGCGCCCCAGCAGGCTGCCCCGCAGAAAACAAGTTCTGAGCAGCAGGACAAGACTCCTTCCCCGGGAAACAAGGTCTCGGAGACCAGCCGTGCCGGCAAGAATCCGGCCGCCACACCAAGCGCCCAGCCCGCTGCGTCAAAGTCTCCTACAGCTGCCAAAGCGCAGGCACCTGCCCCGGCTCCGGCACCGGCTGCACAAAAAGAAAAGGCTGCCCAACCTACAAAGAATCCTGCACAGGGCGAAGAACGCCAGAAAGCCCAGCGCGCTGAGGCCAAGAATGACAAAGTACCTGAGCAAGCCAAAGAACCTGAAAAGAAAAAGAAGAAAACAGAGACGGCCAGGCCAGAGAATGAGATTTCGCGGGCTCTGGCTCGTCGCTCACAGTCCGTCGGGGTACTGAGCACAAAACAAGAAAAACAAGAAAAGCGCCGTTCAGAAAAGCGGCCGGTAGCGAAGGAATCCACTGCTGCTGCCGCGGCTCCGGCAGCTGCAACCGCGGCAGCGGTAGACGCTACAAAGGCAAGCGCCACGCCCGCCACTGCGACTGCCACTGCGGCTCCCTCCACAGCCCCCGCCGCTGCCAGTGCGTCCGCCAGCAGCACAGCTGCCCCGGCTACAACTGCACCTGCAACCACACCGCGCCGTCGACGCGCCCGGCTGCGTCAAGTACCGGGCCTGGATGGTCTGCGTGGTCTCGCGGTGCTTGCCGTGGTGATCTATCACTTCTTCGGGGACATTCTCCCCGGCGGTTACCTCGGCGTGGACATGTTCTTTGTCCTTTCCGGCTTCCTCATTACCTCGCTGCTGGTCCGTGAATTCAACGCGACTGGGCGCATCAGCCTCAAGGATTTCTGGATCCGCCGCTTCCGGCGCATTCTCCCTGCCGCACTCGTGGTCCTTTCGATATGTACTGCGATTGTGGCCCTCATCGGCGGCGACCTAGCAGTAGGCATCCGCCAGCAATTCTTGGGCACCTTCTTCTTTGTCAACAACTGGACCCAAATCGCCACCAGCCAAACTTACTTTGCGCCAAATGAAGTGCAGGTTTTCGCGCACTATTGGTCCTTGGCCGTCGAGGAACAGTTCTATCTGATTTGGCCTCTGCTGATGTTTGGCGTCTTCGCCATTTCCCGCCGCAAGCCCAAGCGCCTGCCCATCGCGGTATCGCTGATCCTTGCGATCGCTTCAGCCGTCGCGATGGCGCTCATCTTCACCCCAGGCGAGGATCCCACCCGCGTGTACTACGGAACCGATACCCACGCCTTCGGTCTCCTCATTGGCGCAATGTTGTCCCTGCTTTTGACCTCCACCGAAAAGGATGTCGACGCCGACTCCTGGCCAGCAGCAAACAAGGGCATTCTCGCTGGCGCCCTTGGCGCCCTCGCACTCGTTGCCTACCTTGCCCAACTGGTGTGGATGGGCGCGGACCGCGAATTCACCTACCGCGGTGGTTTGGCCCTCACCAGCGTGCTCGGCGCGGCGATGATTTGGGGAGTGGTGCGTGAAACCGGCCCCCTCACCTGGATTTTCCGCACCCGTGTGATGCGCTGGCTGGGACAGCGTTCCTTCTCTTTGTACCTCTGGCACTGGCCGGTGGTCATGATTGTCCACGCGCTGTCCGACGCCCCTTCGTGGCTCCTGGGTCTCCTTTGCCTGCCGCTGAGCTGCTTGTTGGCAGAGGTGACCTACCAATTTGTAGAAAACCCCTTCCGCCGCGCCGGATTCCGCCCCACGTGGCATGCCTATTGGGCGGCCCGCCCCAGCATGGAGGAAATTAAGGCTGGCTTTGGCAAGGCACTGTGGCCTGCAGTCCCCGTCATCGTCGTGCTATCTCTGCTCGGTGTGGGCTATGCTCTGGTGACCTCGGAGGATAAGAGCGAACTAGAGCGCGAGCTTGAGCGCATGGCACAGTCCAACGAGCAGGCTGCAAGTTCCGCTCCGGCACAGCCCGCGGAGACTACAAAACCGAAGGAAAAGCGCGCGATACCCACCGGCAACGAGATCAGCGCAATCGGCGATTCTGTCATGCTCGCCGCCTCCGAAGCACTTAATGAGCGTTTCCCGGGTATCAGTATCGACGCTGCCATCTCCCGCCACTATTCGGCAGCCCTGCCGGTGGTTCAGGGGTTGAAGGATTCCGGCCAGTTGCGCTCCACCGTATTTGTGGGCTTGGGCACCAACGGAGCTACATTCGAGCGCCAAATGGACGAGCTCATCGATATCGTCGGCTCCGAGCGCACACTGGTACTCGTGTTGCCTTACGGTGAGCGCGATTGGATGGGGCCGGCGCGCGCCGAAATCATCGAGGCCGCAACGACGCACGACAACGTCTATATCGCAGACTGGTGCGGAGTAGCACAGGAAAATCCTGCCATGCTTTACGACGACGGCGTCCACCCGTTACCCGAAGGTGCACACCTCTACGCGGACGCTCTGTACGATGCCCTCGAGCAGTACGCAGACGAGGAGAAAAGCCTCAACACAGTCTGCTCCAGCTAAGTAAATCGAACTTCGAGCCTGAGGATCAGGAAAGCCGCCCAGCTTCTGCTGGGCGGCTTTTGTCTAAGCATGTGCTCTAGACCGAGAATTCAGCCATCTTATCCCATGCCGTCTTACCTGGAATGGAAGTATTGATGATGTCCGGGGTCTCCACCAGGTACTTCGGCAGCTCCTCACAGGAGCGCTTGAAGTGCTCGGTGTTGACGTGGTCGACGTCAGTGCCGTCCTTGTAGGACTCAAGGAGCAGGAAGCGCTGCTTGTCTTCCGGATCGCGGAACCACTTGAAGTCGATGCAGCCGGGCTCTGCCTGGCAGGCCTTGGTGTACCAATCAATCTCTTCCAAGAAGGTATCGGCGTACTCGGGCTTAACGTGGAACTGTACGTTGATCAGAATCATGGGGCCCACTGTAACCCTCTGCGGGAAAACATGCAGAAGGCCCTGCCTAAAGCGGCAGGGCCTTGCTCAAGGGCGACTTTCAATGTGCCGCTCGGAGCTTTACTTATTGAAGAAGTACTCCGCAACATAGACGTGGGTGCCATCAAAAGCCTGGGCGACGCCGAAGCCAGTGCCATCGGCCTTGGTCACGGGCACGTCGCGGTTAAGCCAGTTCACGCGATCCTTAGCTTCCTGCTCAGTGAGCTTGTAAATGTTACCGCTGCCCTCCTCCAGGTGGGTCAGGCCATCGCCAACATTGCCGTGGAAGGTGACCTTGCCGGCCGCGGCCTGGTTTGCCCACTCCTGAGCAATGTTCTTGGCGTTGGCATCCTCGTGGTGGCCCTGCTTCAGCAGGTGGGCGTGGGTTGCACCAACGAGCTCATTCGCCACGGCCGGGGTCGGCTTTTTGATGAAACCTGGCAGCTGGACGTTGTACTGCTTGGCCAAGTCATAAGCCTGCGCGGGCAGCTCGATTTCAAAAGAGTTGATCTGCTCAGCAGCCTGGGAGGACAACTGGTTCAGTTCCTGCGGCTGTGCGGAGGAAAAGTTAGCCGGGGCGGCCTGGGCCGCAGACACCGACAAAGCGGCGCTAAGGGATGCTGCCACGGCTGCGGTAGCGGACAGGCGGGAAACACGACGGAAAGAATTCATGCCTTCCACCGTGCCATACAACGGCGAGCGCAGTGAAGGTCTGCCCGGCTCTATGGGATTTTCGATACCACTTTGTTATCCGCTGCTGGGGTTAGTACCCCGACATGAAAGAATGACCGGAGGCTAGCTTTAACGATTATTCGAAAGGTTGATCACTGTTGCTGGACGTCTTAACCGGCTTCGCCATCATTTTTGTGGTTATCGGCGTGGGCTTCTTCTTGGCTCACCGAGGCGTTATTGGCAAGGGTGAAGCCCGACTGCAATTCAACCGTACAGCATTCTGGGCAGCCACCCCAGCGCTGATTTTTTCCAGCGTGGCCACCTCAGATACTTCTGCCTTCACCTCTCCCGTTGTCGCTGTCATCGCGATTGCTTCAGTCACCACGATGGCATTGTATGGGTTGCTCAGCGCACTGTTCTTCCGGCGAAGCGGGGCAGAAACGATGGCCGGAGCGGCAGCGGCGAGCTATTACAACTCCGTCAACATTGGACTGCCGATTGCCACCTATGTGATCGGTGATGCCACTTTTGTGGTGCCAGCACTCGTACTCCAGATGGCGGTACTCTCCCCCTTCATCATCGCCGGCCTCAACGCACAGGGAACAAGCCTGCGTTCGATTACCAGCTCCGTGGTTTCCGGGCTTACGGCGCCTGTCGTCATAGCGGCCATCGCCGGCTTCATCGTTTCTGCGGCTGGCTGGCAGGTCCCCGACGTCATCATGGCGCCCCTTGAGATCCTCGGTGGGGCTTCCATTCCGATGATCCTCATGAGTTTCGGAGCCTCTCTCACCGGTAAAGGGTTGTTGGCCAATGACCGCCTGCCGACGATTACCGCCACGGTGCTCAAGCTCATTGCCATGCCGGCCATCGCCTTGGCGGCAGGACTAGCCTTGGGACTGAGCGGCAACGAGCTCTACGCAGCGCTTATCTTGTCGGCGCTTCCGACCGCACAGAACGTCTACAACTATGCCGCGACCTACCAGTCGGGAGAAACGGTGGCGCGCGATACGGTCTTCCTCACCACCTTCCTCTCCCTGCCGGCCATGCTGGCTATCACTGGCTTCTTTGGGTAGGGCTGGGCCTAGTCCTCAAGCACTAGCCTTCGAGCTTCTCCCCCAGCTCCAGCCATTCCATCTCAAGTTCTTCACGCTCGGCGGCAACGGCCTTGAGCTCGGAGTCGAGCTTCGCTAGCTCACCACTGTCCCCCTCGCCAGAGGACATCTTCTCCGCGGCTTGTGCCATCTTTTCATTCAGCTTCGCAGTCTTGTCGTCGAGCTTGCTCATCTTGCGCTCCAACGCATTCATCTTCTTGGTCAGCTCGCGCTCCTCCTGGGAGCTCAAACGCTTGGCCGGGACGGCTTCCGCGCTCTTCTCGTCGGCGTCCTTGGAGGCTTCTCCTAAGTCGAGAACGCCGCGGGCAGTGGCGGCTTCCATCTCCTGACGGCGACGCAAGTATTCCTCAATGCCACCCGGCAGGTTGGTGAGCTTGCCATCCCCGAACAGCGCATAGGTGTTATCAGCGATGCGCTCGATGAGGTAGCGATCGTGCGAAATGACCACCAAGGTGCCGGGCCACGAGTCGAGAAGAGACTCCAGCTCCTGGAGGGTATCGATGTCGAGGTCGTTCGTGGGCTCGTCGAGAAGCAGAACATTCGGCTCTGCCATGAGCACGCGGGTCAGCTGCAGGCGACGGCGTTCACCACCGGAGAGATCGCCAACCGGCGTGCGCTGCCGTTTCGCGGAAAAGCCCAGGCGCTCCGCCAGCTGCGAGGCGGAGAGCTCTTTCTTTCCCAAATGGACGTAGGTGGCGACGTCCTCCACGGCATCGAGAAGCCGGCGCTGTGGATCCAGGTCATCGAGTTCTTGGCGCAACCAGCCCAGGCGCACGGTCTTGCCCTCGATGCGCTTGCCCGCGGCAAGCTCTGATTCCCCAGCAAGGGCGCGCAGCAGCGTGGTCTTGCCCGAACCGTTAACGCCGACGAGACCGATACGCTCGCCCGGCGCCAACCGCCAGGTGAGGTGATCCACCAGTGTGCGACCATCCGGGGTGGTGACCTTTGCATCCTCAAGCTCAATGACAACTCGTCCCTGGCGCTGCTTAGAAAAGGCCATGAGCTCAACCTTGTCGCGCGGCGCAGGAACATCCGCGATGAGCGCCTCAGCCGCCTCAATGCGGTAGCGCGGCTTCGAGGTACGTGCCGGTGCCCCGCGGCGCAGCCAGGCCAGCTCCTTTCGCGCCAGGTTCTGCCGGCGCTGCTCGATGGCATCGGCTTGGCGCGCGCGCTCGGCGCGGGCAAAGGTCCAGTCGTTGTAGCCACCCTCATAGGCGTCGACGACACCGTCGTGCACCTCCCAAGTAGTGGTGGCAACGGTGTCGAGGAACCAGCGGTCGTGCGTGACGACGACGACCGCCAGCTTGCGCGAAAGCAGGTGGCTGGCTAGCCACTGCACGCCTTCGACGTCAAGGTGGTTGGTCGGCTCATCGAGCACCACGATGTCGAGGTCTTGAACGAGTGCGGCAGCCAGGTTGACGCGGCGCCGTTCACCACCAGAGAGCGATCCCACAGGGGTGTCTAGCCCTAGGTCAACGATGCCGAGGCCGCCGAGGACATCGCGCACCTTGGCATTAGAAGCCCACTCGAAGGTTTCCAAGCCCAGTGGTTCGATGATGACCTGGGCGATGGTGAGGGACTCCTCCAGCTCAAAGCGTTGGGTCACCACTGCCATGCGCAAATCCGAATTGTGGGATACACGGCCCGAGTCCGGGGATTCGATGCCGGTGAGAACTTCCAGCAGTGTAGTTTTGCCGCCGCCGTTGACGCCGACGATACCGATGCGATCACCGGTTTGAACGCCGAGGGAGACCCCATTCAGTAGGGTCTTGAGCCCGAAGGACTTGGTTACGTTTTCGAGGTTAATGAGGTTCGCCATATCGAGAGTTCATCTTAGTGCTTCAGCACGGTTACCCCCGCACCATTACCTTTATTGCTATTGATTTTCACTTCCAATACTGTGGCGCACTATGAAAAAAGAACGTCTCGCCTTGTGCGCCGCACTATCCGCCACCATTCTCACCATTACCTCTTGTTCCTCCCCTGACAGCGAAGAAGCTTCACCGCCCTCCAGCGCTGAAGCTAGCAACGCGCATGCCGAGCACGGCGAGGGGCACAGCCATGACGGTTTCGAAGCTTCTGCTGGTGAGACTGAGGTAGCCGAACTACCTCCCCGCATCCTCCTATCGCACAAGAATGGTCTCACCACTCTCGACGGCGAGACCGGTGAGGTCATCGACAACGAAGAACTGAAAGCATTTCTCCGGCTTAGCGATGCCGGCGATAACCGCCACATCATGGTGACCAAAGGTGACAGCTTCCTCACCTTCGACACCGGGCGCATCACGAAGCCGCACGGAGACCACAAGCACTATTACGCGGCACAGCCTCAGCTTGGGGACGCTTCCATCGACGCACCTCACGCCGGCCACGTGGTTCACCACGACGGCTTTACCGCGCTTTTCTCCGACGGCGACGGCGTGGCAAAGATCTACAAAACCGAGGACATCGGCAAAGAAGACGCCGCACCCGTCAACACCATCGAGACAGGTGCCGCCCACCACGGAGTAGCCGTCCCGCTGAAAGACGGCTCCGTAGTCACCACGAAGGGTACCGAAGACGAACGCCACACCATTCAGCACCTAGACCCCTCCGGCAAGCTCCTTGCGGAAACCACTGAGTGCCCCGGTGTCCACGGCGAAGCCGCCGCCGGCAATGGCAGTCTCTTCTTCGGCTGCGAAGACGGGCCCGTCGTCTTCGACGGCACCGACTTCCACAAGATCGATGTCTCCGCTTATGCCGGAAAGGGCGGCTACCAGCGCTCCGGCAACTCCGCAGGCTCGGAGGAATCCGACATCATCCTGGCGGATAACAAGACCGATAAGGATGCTGAATTCGAGCGTCCGACTTCGGTGACCTTGATCAATACGGAAGACTACTCCGCCAAGAAGGTCGAGCTCGGCGAGTCCTATTGGTTCCGCTCGTTGGCCCGCGGCCCCCTGGGCGAGGCACTGGTGCTCACGACAGACGGCAAGCTCAACGTCATCGACCCGGAATCCGGCGAGGTAACCAAGAAGATTGACGCTATCTCCCAGTGGAAGGAAAACGAGGAGTGGCAACAGCCGGGACCGATCCTGAAGGCGGCAAACGGCTATGCCTATGTCACCGATGCCAACAAGCAGGAACTGGTAGTTCTTGACCTCCTTGGTGACCAGGAACCACAGCGCTACAAGCTCGACTTCAAGCCCGTGGAGATGGCCGTCCTCTAAGAACCGCCGCCAAAGTGCAACGCGGGCGCTAGACCAGTGTTTGGTGTTAGACCAGCGTTGCGCCGGTGGCTGGCCCGCGGGTCACCAATCCGCGAGTACCGCGGTTATCAGCGCAGACCTGGGCCACCACTTCCTGGGCGGTCTCCTCATCTTCGCAGAGGAAGGCGCAGGTTGGCCCCGAGCCTGAGACAATCCCCTTAAGTGCACCGGCAGCCTCACCAGTATCAAGAATCTTGCGCAGGTCCGGGCGTAGCGAGAGGGCTGCCGGCTGGAGGTCGTTGTGCATCACCGCAGCGAGCTCGCGGGGGTTGCCGCCCACGAGGGCTTGACCCAAGGCTTCCGTGTCCAAGTACGGTGTGCTTCCACGGCCGGCAGCGCGCAATTCGTCCAACTTGTGGAAAACAGAGGGCGTGGACAAACCCTCCGCATTGGTGATGATTGCCCAGATATAGCGCCCGCGTGAAAGCATCGGCGTCAAGAGCTCTCCGCGCCCGCGGCCCAAGGCCGTGCCCCCCATCAGAGTAAAAGGCACGTCGGAGCCTAGCTCCGCGGCGAGTTCGTAGAGCTTCTCCATGCTGAGAGGCTCGCGGCCAAACTCCTTGCTTAGAGCCTGGTTGGCCAACAACAGGGCCGCGGCGGCATCGGCAGAGCCGCCCGCCATTCCGCCGGCGGCCGGGATGTTCTTTTCCATCGTGAGCGTTCCAGCAGCCGGCAGCATAAGGTTCTGCGCCACCAGCTCCACCGCGCGCCACGCCAGGTTCTCGGTTGATGCCGGAACGCCCGTCGCGTGGTTGCCGGTGACTACCACGGTGCTTCCCTCGCCCCAGCGGTAGCTCACGCGATCGTGCACATCGAGAGACTGGAAGACGGTGGCTAGCTCATGGAAACCATCCGCGCGAGCTTCACCCACGCCCAAGTGCAGGTTGACCTTGGCGTGGGCGCGCGCCTGCCAGAGCTGCGGGGAGTCGTTTACTGGCTTGCTCATGAGACTGCCGCCAATCGGACGAAGTCCTCCACGCCCAGCTTCTCGCCGCGCAGGCGCGGATCGATGTCCGCCGCGCGTAACGCTTCCTCGGCTGCCGCGGCGGAACCATAAAAGCCTGCCAAGGCGGCGCGAAGAGTCTTGCGCCGTTGGGCAAAGGCGGCATCGATCAGCGCGAACAGACGCGGGCGTAGTGCCTCGTCGAAGGGGCGGGTGCAGTCGATACGCACCAGCCCTGACTCGATCTTGGGTGCCGGCCAAAACACGTTCTTGCCAATTGTCCCGGCCTGGCGGACGGGGCCATAAAAGGATGCTTTCACACTAGGAATGCCATAGACCTTGCTGCCCGGCGCGGCGGCGAGACGCTCCGCCACCTCCAGCTGCACCATGACCAGGACACGGCGAATCGATGGGTAGACCTCCAACAGGTGGAGCAGCACCGGCACCGCCACGTTATAGGGCAGGTTGGCCACCAAGGCGGTCGGCTCCCCCAGCTCCTCTGCCTCGACGGCGAGCGCATCCTTCTCCACGACAGTGAGGCGGTCAGCGTAATCAGCTGCCCGCGCGGCCACGGTATCCGGAAGTTTGCCGGCCAGGCGCGGGTCAATCTCGACTGCCGTGACGTGCTCGACGTCCCCCAACAGTCCCAAGGTCAGCGAACCCAGACCAGGGCCGACTTCCACCACGCGATCCTCCGGGCTCAGGTCCGCAGCGGCAACAATGCGCCGGATGGTGTTGGGGTCATGGAGAAAGTTCTGGCCCAGCTTCTTTGTCGGCGTCACGTCGAGCTCAGCGGCGAGCTCGCGGATTTCCACCGGGCCCAGCAGGTGGGGTTGTGTCATGTCATCCAGACTAATACGCGCGGCTCGGGAGCTTTAGCGCAGGCCAAGCTTCGAGGTGCAGGCGGGCCATGCACCCCAGCCCTGCGCGGCCTGAACCTTCTGGGCCACGGCAATCTGCTGCTCGCGGGAAGCCTGCCATGCCTGCGGGGCGTACTCGGTTCCGCCAAAAGCAGCCCAGGTCGACGGGGTGAACTGCAGACCACCGGAGAAACCGTTGCCGGTATTGATGGACCAGTTACCGGTGGCCTCACACTGCGCGAGGGCATCCCACACGGAGCCCTCAGCAACGGCCGGGGCGGTGGACTTGGGCTTGGTGCCGCGCGCGATCACTGCGGCGACGGCCTCATTGCGGACGTCTTCCTTGATGATCTCGTTGGACTCTTCCTTACCGTTGACCTTCACAATCTTGCGGGTCACGGTGCGCGAACCTGGGGTGCCTTCCTCGCGAACTTCCTCGGTTCCCTCTTCCAGCTCGGGATCATCGACAAAGTTAGCGGGTGCGTCGAAGTCCTCCGTCTTTTCTTCCTCGGAGATCTCCACGCGGTCCACGGTGATGGCCGTACCGGCCTTGACCGGGGTATCCAAGGCTGGGGACACGCGGTCATCCTTGTCCACGGTGATCCCGCGGGCTTCCAATACGTCTTCCACGGTTTTAGCTGCAACGCTGGCGTAGGAGACGGAACCACCGTCAGAAAGCTTGATGATCTTCGGGGACGTAACCTCAAGGTTCATGCCCTCAG
Organism: Corynebacterium sp. HMSC074C01; assembly: GCF_001814605.1. NCBI lineage: Bacteria > Bacillati > Actinomycetota > Actinomycetes > Mycobacteriales > Corynebacteriaceae > Corynebacterium > Corynebacterium sp. HMSC074C01. The sequence continues at coordinate 178,766 of NZ_KV817301.1, forward strand.
TCACCGTTTCATCCTCCTTCACGGTCTTGGAGCCGGAAGTGATGGCAGCTCCCGGGACGATACCATCGAGGCCGCCCAACAGGTCAGAGACCGTGAGAGCAGTGGAGGAAAGCTGCTTTTCAACACCATCGATGGTCACCGCAACCGGCTTAGCGGTACGAACGGTGATCGAATCACCGTCGGAAACCTGCTCTGACAGCGCGGGGTAAACAACGTCTTCTCCCCCAACGTTGACGCCCGCAGCCTCGAGAGCGGCGTTGACATCGCCAGCGAAGGTAGCGAGCTCGGTGGTCTCACCGTTGACGTCGAGCGTGATGTCCTTCTGGGCACCAACGGCAACAACACCGCCCACGGCAAGGGTGCCGAGCACACCGCCAGTGGCCATGCGCAGCGGCAGGGAGCGGGAGTTATTGATTCGCTTGATCTGCTTCTTCGGGGACATAAACCTTTACTCGTCTCTGCGATGCTTCGTGCCCGAAAGGTGGATTCCCACCCTCGGCACCTGTCATGGCGCGCTGCAGGCGCGCCGGCCGGCAACATCAAGGCCGGACTAACTTTGAATAACGATACGGTAACAGAACTAAACATTCGAGACGCATTTACACGCCACGACCACTAGCAACACACTTGTCACAACAAGCACGCGCGCCACCCATGAGCAGCGGATTTGCACTTAGTGAAGATCATCACACCCCGAAGACCTGCGCGAAGGTATCAGCAACCTCCGCAGCCAAGTCCTCTACTTCCTGGCCACGCGCCTGGGCCACGCAGCGATACGTGTGCCCGATAAGGGAAGGTTCGTTGCGTGCACCGCGGAAAGGCTCCGGTGTCATGTACGGCGCATCCGTCTCAATAAGCAGCTGGCCGGCTGGGGCAAGCGCTGCGGCCTGGCGCATCTCTTCGTTACGCTTAAACGTCACGTTGCCGGCAAAGGACAGAATATATCCGCGCTCAAGGGCTTCCTTGGCCACATCAAGTGGTGAGGAGAAACAGTGCAGCATCACCTTCGGTACTTCAGAGCACTCCCCCAACACACGCATGAGATCCTCATCGGCCTCACGGTTGTGGATCATGAGCGTCTTCCCCACCTTCGCTGCCAACTCAGCGTGCCAACGAAGAGCCTCTTCCTGCACCTCGAGGGGCGCGGTGGTTTCCGGCTCGTGGTGAATCCAATAGGTATCCAGGCCCGTTTCACCAATAGCCACGCAGCGTGGGTCCGCCGCCATCTCGCTCAGGCGCACACGGGCGGCCTCATCGAGTTCATGAGCCTTTGTCGGGTGAATCGCACACGCGGCATACACGTTGTCGAATTCCTGCGCCGCGGCCAAAGCCTTCTCTGCCTCCGCTAGGCCGTCACCCACGGTGACGATGCGCTCAACACCAGCAGCACGAGCGCGCTCAACGAGGTCGGCATCAGCATCACGGCAGGAGGCGAGGTGCGTGTGGGCGTCGATAAGCTGGCTCAAACCTTCGGCGGGAACGGGCGTGGGGCGTGGCTTCTTCTTAGACATGGCTGTGAGTGTAGTCTTGCGCGCATGATTATCCGTGAAGCGACGGACGCCGACGTCCCCGCGATGACCGCCACCCTGAATTGGGCCATCCGAGAGACCCACTTCATTTTTCGCAGCGAACCCGCCACCGTGGAGGAACGCACCGAGTACCTTCATCAACTACGCCGCGACAATTGTCCCTGTTTCGTGGCCTTCGCTGACGACGGCACGTACTTAGGCTGGGCACTCTACCGTCCCTACCGCGATCCTAAGGTGTGGCTGGGCTGCTACGAGACAACAATCTACGTTGATCCCACCGCCCACGGCCGCGGGGTAGGCACGCGCTTGCTCGGTGCTGTCGTTCAGCATGCCCGTGAGTCGGAGCAGGTCCATACGCTGCTGGCGCTCATCGTGGCGGACAACGCCGCATCCATCAAGTTGCATGAAAAGTTCGGCTTTGCCACTGTAGGAACGTTAAAAGAAGTCAGCCGCAAAGCTGGGCGCTGGATAGACCTCACCCACTTGCAACTCATGGTTTAAGGAACATCATGCACGTCCGTCCCGCAGAGCTTGCCGACGCCTCCGCAATCGCCGCCATCTACAACTCCGCCTCCGCCGCGAAACCAGCCACCAACCTGGTGACTTGGCAAGAATCCGTAGAAGACCGCGAAAAGTGGCTGGCGCAGATGGACAAGGAAGGCTATCCGGTCTATGTCGCCGTCGATGACGATGAGATCGTTGGCTGGGCCGCCTACTTCCAGTTTGTCACCCCGGCTATCTACTACGGCACAGCGGAGGACTCCATTTATATTGCGGAGTCCGCACGGGGCAAGGGCGTGGGCAGCGAGCTCATGGACACGCTCATGGATCACGCGAAGGAAAATGACTACGTGGAGACGATGATTACCTACATCGTGGACACCAACGAGTCCTCCATCGCCCTGCACAAGAAGTTTGGCTTCGTGGAGACCGGCCGCATGCCCAATATCCACACCAAGGACGGCGTGCGCCTCGGTCTGGTGCACCTGCAGCGCGACTTCGACCGCTCCTAAAGCGGCTTACTGGCCACTAACTAAGCCGACGCAGCTTGAAGCGGCACAATATCGTCCAACTCAGCAAGAATTTTGTCTTCTGCGACATCCAAGTCGTAGTGAGTCTGCAGCCCCAGCCAGAACTGTGGGGACATCCCAAAGTACTTGGCGAGGCGAAGAGCCGTATCGGCAGTAATAGCCCGCTTTCCGTGGACGATTTCGTTAATACGCCGAGGCGGGACCCCTATCGAAACAGCGAGTTTGTGTTGGGTAATCCCCATGTCCTTGAGAAAATCTTCCATAAGGATTTCACCTGGGTGTACCGGGGGGAGCTTGTTAGTGGTAGTCAACGATTTCAACCTCCTCTGGCCCTAAAGCGGTCCACCGGAAGCAGATCCGCCATTGGTCATTGATACGAATACTATATTGACCCCGCCGATCGCCCTTCAAAGCTTCGAGCCTATTTCCCGGAGGAATCCGAAGCTCATCAAGCCTCTGCACATAGCCCAATTGCCTCAGCTTGCGGAGGGCTACCGAGTGAATACGTGAATCAATCGAGAGCACCCTCTCTCGATTCCATAGACGCTCAGTGGTCCTATCCGCGAACGACTGAATCATAAACGCACCATACCCCCCATAACGCAACGCGTCAATAACGTGAGACGTTAATTCTACCTAACGCTGTAATACAAAACTACCGCAACTATCGAGAACCAGCTATGCAGCAAGCTCGTCGTCAATGTAGACACGCGTCGTCGCACGCAGGCCCGCGACCAGCATGCAGAAGCTAAGCACCATAAGACCAATGAGCACAGCGGTCCAATTGCCGGTGGCGTCCCGCACCACTCCCACGGACAGCGGCACGAGGCCCGCCAAGACGTAGCCACCAGGCTGAACAAAGCCAGACAGGCGCGCGGTCGTCAGCGCACTTCGCGTGCGCGCGGTGAGCAAAGCGAGCGCCAACGGGAAGCACATGCCACCGATCCCCATCAAAGAGGCCCAGGCCAACGGGGCGGCGTCGGCAGCCACGAGCACTCCACCCCACCCGGCGCACGTGCACAGCGCCAGCACCACGGGCACGGGGGCAAGACGGTCCAGTCGCGAGATAAGCCACGGCATGACCACGCCGCCGACAATGTTGAAGAAACCGATGACAGCAAGTGCCACACTGGCGGTATTTTCGCTCACGCCCTTCTCCACCAGCATGCGCGGCAGCCACCCCATCTGGACATAGGCCATCGTAGATTGCAGCCCAAAGAAAAAGAGCATGGCCACCGCCGTGGGCGAGGTGTACATGGGGCGCTGCACGCCCGCACCGGCAATCGTGCCGTGAGCGACATCCTTGCCAGCCTGCGGAAGGACCACTATCCAGGCCACCAGCTGTGCGACGGCCGGCAGGCACCAGATCCACAGAGCACCTTGCCACGTACTCTGCGTCACCGCGGACAGGGGGCCGAGAGCGCTGGAAACACCCAGCATCGTGGTGTAGGTGGTCATCAATGCCACCAGTGCGCGGCCTGAACCATGCTGCTTGATCCATGCGGGAAGCAGCACGTTCGCCAATGCGATGCCGGCGACAACGCACAAGGTCAGTGCCACAAAGAGGGGGAAACTATCGACCCACGGCCGCAGTGCCAGCCCCACCGCCAAGGCCAGCGTACCGCCGGCCAAGGTACGGCTCAGCCCAACCCGCCGAGCAATGGGTACGGCGGCCAACCCCATGGCAGCAAAACACAGGCCAGGAAGCGCGGTCAACAAACCTGCCTGTCCAGAACTAATCCCAAAGAAATTCTGGATCTGGCCCAGCACCGGTGCCACCGAAGCGATACCGGATCGCAGGTTCAGCGCGGTGAGGCAAACAACGGAAAAGAGCAGGAAGGGCGCAAGCGAGCGCCGAAACGCCGAGCCCACGCCTTTACTTCTGAACCGGGGCCCACTCCGGGCCGGTCTCACCGAGCTCCGGGTCAAGCTTAGCCACCAGTGGCTTCGGCTTCTGCAGCGCGGTGCCCGGCGTAATGTCGAAACGCTTCCACGCAGCCTGCTGCGCGGAGTAGTCACCGGTGATGATCGGGTACGGGTGGTTTTCCGGCGGGAGGTCTACACCAACGAGCTCGACCGGCATATCATCCACCACCTCTTCGACTCGCGGCTGTGCGGCCCACACGCCCTCACGGCCCAGAGTTTCGTGCACCTTCTGCGCGGTAAAGGGCAGGAACGGCGTGAGCATCACGTTGCAATCGGAGACCACCTGCAGCGCGGTCCACAGCACGGTGGCCAGACGCTCCCGCTGGGTCTCATCCTTGGCCAGCTTCCACGGCTCCATCGCCGCGACATAAGCATTGGCCTCGCCGACGACGTGCATGATGGCCGTCATGGCCTGCTTGAACTTGGACTGTTCGAGGAATTCCGCGGCGGTAGCGAAGGTTTCCTCTGCGAGGGAAAGAATATCCTTATCCGCCTGCTCCAACGCTGCAGGAGCCGGGACCTCGCCGAAGTTCTTGTGGGCCATCGACACGGTGCGGTTGACCAGGTTGCCCCAGCCGTTAGCGAGCTCGTTGTTGATGCGGCGCACGAACTCGTCCCAGGTGAAGTCGGTGTCGTTGTTCTCCGGGCCAGCCACGGCGATGAAGTAGCGCAGCGCATCCGGCCCAAACTCCTCCAGGAAGTCCTTGACGTAGATAACAACGCCCTTGGAGGAGGAGAACTTGGAACCGGACATGGTCAGGTACTCCGAGGACACGATTTCCGTCGGCAGGTTGAGATCACCATAGGTGTGCAGCTCACCGCCCTTGGAGCCCTTGCCCGCGTAACCCAAAAGCTCAGCCGGCCAGATCTGGGAGTGGAAGGTGATGTTGTCCTTGCCCTGGAAGTAGTAGTGGCGCGCCTGCGGGTTCTGCCAGTAGTCTTTCCACGCATCCGGGTTACCGGTGCGGTGGGCCCACTCGATGGAGGAAGACAGGTAACCAATCACCGCATCGAACCATACGTAGAGCTTCTTCGCGCCGTTATCCTCCCAGCCTTCGACCGGAATGGGAATGCCCCAGTCGATATCGCGGGTCATGGTGCGTGGGCGCATATCCTCCAGCAGGTTGAGGGAGAACTTGAGAACGTTGGGACGCCAGTCCTCGCGCGTCTTCAGCCACTCTTCGAGGACATCCTTGACCGCAGGAAGGTCCAGCAGGAAGTGCTCTGTATCGATGAACTTCGGGGTTTCGCCGTTGATCTTGGATACCGGGTTGATGAGATCCACCGGATCGAGTTGGTTGCCGCAGTTATCGCACTGGTCACCGCGCGCGCCATCGGCGCCACACAGCGGGCAGGTGCCCTCGATGTAGCGGTCGGGCAAAGTGCGCCCTGTGGACGGCGAGATTGCGCCCTGAGTGGTCTCCTTAATCATGTAGCCGTTCTCGTACAGGCCCTTGAACAGCTCCTGCACCACCGCGTAGTGGTTGCGGGTGGTGGTGCGGGTAAAGAGATCATAAGACAGGCCGAGACCAGCCAGATCAGTGACAATCTGACGGTTGTAGCGATCCGCCAATTCACGAACCGTCACGCCTTCCTTGTCCGCTTGTACCAGCAGCGGGGTGCCGTGCTCGTCGGTACCGGAAACCATGAGGACGTCGTTACCGCGCATTCGCTGGAAGCGGGCGAACACATCGGAAGGAACGCCGAAACCCGCCACGTGTCCGATGTGGCGGGGTCCGTTGGCATAGGGCCAAGCAACATTAACGACAACTGTCTCAGTCATGGCCTCTACTCTATCGAACACCCCCTCACCGGCAATGCAGTGAGGGGGTGTATCAGAGAAATGCTCGCGCACCAGAGCTAGATGCTAACTAGTGCTTGTGGCTGTGCTGGCGACGGCGGGCCTTGTAGGCCTGCTCGCGCTGGAACTCGCGGTGCAGGCGACGCTCACGCGCCAGCTTGCGCTGGAAGGCCTGGGACTCGCGATACTCGCGGTAAATCACATCGTTGCTCAAGTCCTTGAAAATAGCGAACATGAGCCCGATGAGGATGAAGAGGAATGGCAGCGCCGCCACAATGGTGACGTTCTGCAGGTTCGACAGGGAATCCTCACTCGACAGAAGCAGGGTCAGGCCGACGGCTGCGGTGAGCACACCCCACGCCGCGGATAGCCACGGCTTCGCGGTGGTTGCACCGGACTGGGACATCGAGCCCATGACTGTCGACGCCGAGTCGGCCGACGTAATAAAGAACGTAGCCAGCAGCAGGGCGGCAACGATGCCCGCAATGAAACCACCAGGCAGGCTCTGCAGAAGATTGAATAGCTCCTGCTCGGCAGACTCACCGGAGATGGAGTTACCCTTCTGCTCCATGTGGATAGCGGTACCGCCGAAGATGGCGAACCACACAGTGGAGACACCCGCCGGGACGAGAAGCACGCCAACGCAGAACTCGCGGACGGAACGGCCACGGGAGATGCGGGCGAGGAACATACCCACGAACGGCGACCAGGAAACCCACCAAGCCCAGTAGAAAATCGTCCACGTCGACAGCCACTCGCCGGCAGTTCCGTTATCGGACTCAGCGGTACGAGCAATCATCTCGGTGAAGTTCGCCAGGTAGTTACCAATGGAACCCGGAATCTGGTTCAGGATAGAGACTGTAGGACCAAAGATGAACACGAAGATAGCCAGCAGAGCGGCCAAAACCATGTTGGTGTTGGACAGGTACTGAATACCCTTGCCCACACCCGACATGGCCGACAGAATAAAGGCCAAGGTCAGTACGAGAACAATGCCGATGACGACGTTCTGCGTGGGGTTCTCAATGATTCCGGAGGCCTGCAGGCCTGCCTGAATCTGCATGGCACCCAGACCCAACGAACAAGCCGTGCCAAAAACAGTGGCAAAGATGGCCAAGATGTCAATGATCTTGCCCACGGCACCGTCCGCAGCGCGCTGGCCAATGAGCGGCACGAAAGCCTGGCTCAGCAGCTGCTTGCGACCAATACGGAAGGTGGAATAAGCGATGGCGAGGCCCACGATGGCGTACACGGCCCACGGGTGCAGGGTCCAGTGGAACATGGCCGTGGCCATTGAGGTTCCTACCTCATTCTCACCATGGCCCGGAACGCCGTTCTTAAAATAGTTGAGCGGCTCGGAAGCGCCGTAGAACATCAGGCCGATGCCCATGCCGGCAGCGAACATCATCGCAATCCAAGAGACCGTGGAGAATTCCGGTTCTTCATTTATCTTGCCCAAGCGGATGGTGCCGAACTTAGAGGCAGCAATGCAGATGACAAAAACAACGAAGATTGTTCCGAAGAGGACATAGGCCCAACCAAAGTTATTCACCACGAAGCTCAGAGCATTGCTGGAGAAAGAGGCAAAGCTCTCCGGAGCGGCCAAGCCCCATGCCACAAAGGCGGCAACGAGCAGGCCGGCGATTCCCACGATGGTCCAGTCGATCGGCGAATCGATGCCACCGGGCCCGTACTCGTCGTTTTCTTGTTCTTCAACTGGTGCAGGTTCAGCCGCAGGATCGAACGCCTTGTTGGTGAGCATGTCCTGGAGCTGGCTCGTGGCTGAAGATGCCTCGAGGCGCTCGTCGACAGTGCGGTATTCCTCCACCGCAGCCGGCGAGCTCTGTCCTTGGGAAGCAGCCGAAGACACCTCCGTGTCCTTCACATTGTCTGAATTTGTCGAGTCTGTCATACCTACCGACCTTGGTGCTGTCTCATCAACTAGTCAAACCCTAATGGAAACAAAAAGGCTGCACAGCGCCCCAGTTGCAGAGATTCGACGTCAGCAATGTTGGTGGGGTTGCCCTTTAATCCCACTGCAACGAGCACCCCTTTTCGCACCGCTCTGTGCAGCAACTATGCAGCGTGTCCACACAATCCAACGTTTTCCCAGCCGTTCCACAGCCATGCCAGCTTTCAAGACACATAACGATGCCATAACGATTGCCCTAAAAGAGACCTCTATCACCAGACGCTAGTGATAGTGCTCAGCCGCGGGCAGCAAGGTAGGCATCATAAAGCTCACGATTAGACCACGCCGTTCCCGCGGCGGCCTGCTTGCAGGCATCCTTGGCACGCACGCCGCGTTCAACCTCTGCGCGGACCTGCTCCACGAGGGTCTCCAACGACACGGGTGCGGCATCACCGCCCTCGATGACTACGGTGATTTCACCCCGCGCATTCTCTTGCGCCCATTCGGCAAGCTCGCCCAAGCAACCGCGCTTAATCTCCTCATATGTCTTCGTCAGCTCGCGGCAGACGGCAGCGCGACGGTCGGCGCCGAGGATTTCGGAGGCGTCGCCAAGCGTCTGCGCCAAGCGGTGTGGGGACTCGAAGAAAGCAATAGCGCGCTGCTCCCCCACCAAGGACTCCAGCCACGCCTTGCGCGGGCCGGGCTTGCGCGGCGGGAAGGCATCGAAGAGGAAATGCCCCACCCCCAACCCCGAAAGCGCGAGGGCGGTCGGTACCGCCGAAGGACCCGGGAAACACGTCACGGGCACACCCGCCTCCACAGCGGCGGTCACGATGGAGTGCCCCGGATCAGAAACCAGCGGCATGCCGGCGTCCGACACGACAAGCACGGTTCCCGTCCGGGCAGCGGCGACTAACGTGCGCGAGCGTTCCTCTTCGTTGTGGTCGAAGTTGGAGACCACCTTGCCGCGGATTTCTACTCCTAGCGCCTGGGCCAGATTGCGGACACGGCGAGTGTCTTCCGCGGCAATCACATCTGCGTGGCCCAAAGCCTGCATTAGTCGGGCGGAAGCATCACCGGGATTTCCCAGCGGCGTAGCGGCAAGGATGACACCGCGGGGCAAGGGATCAAGCTGAAGACTCATACTCACCAGCATGGCACACGCAAGCTAGACTCTTCCGGGTGAGTATCGCAACCCCTACAGATCGATCTGGCCGCCGCAAGCGCACGCGCCTATCCGCCGCGCGTGGCGCGCATACCCGGCCGGCACCGCCTGCCCCTCGGCCCTACACCTGGACCCGGGCCGACACGATCAGCACCGCGATCATCGCGGTACTGGCTTTACTCACACGATTCATTGGTTTGGCTGCTCCGGTTTCTGAAGGCACACCCGTCTTCGACGAGAAGCACTACGTGCCGCAGGCCTGGGACATGGTCACTAGCTGGCATAACCTCTTCCTCGGCGGTATTGAGTCCAACCCAGGCTACGGCTTGGTCGTGCACCCACCACTGGCCAAGCAGATCATTGCGATATCAGAAGCGCTTTTCGGCTATACCCCACTGGGATGGCGGGCCATGGCCGCACTTTTTGGTGTGGGCACAGTAATGCTCACCATGGCGCTGGCCCGCCGCCTGTCTGGTTCGTGGCAGGTGGGGTTTCTGGCTGGCCTGCTCGCTGTGTGCGATGGTGTGCTGCTTGTAGCCTCCAAATTCGGAATGCTCGACATCTTCCAAGTCTTCTTTGTGGTTGCCACCGCGTGGGCTTTGGCGCGGGATCACCAGCAGATGCGTGAGCGCCTCCACACTGCCTTCGTGTCGGGAACGATGGGTGACTCCGACTTCGGGCCCCGCTTTGGGTTCCGGTGGTGGCGTTTTGCAGCCGGCGTTTTCTTGGGGCTGACGCTGTCGGTCAAGTGGTCCGGCCTGTACTACATCATGTTCTTCGGCCTGATGAGCGTTTTCTCGGACCTCGCGCTGCGCCGCCTCTATGGCGTGCGCCGCTACATCGTGGGCACGCTGGTACGCGATACACCAGCGGCCCTCGCCTCCATCGTTGCGGTTCCAGTGGCACTGTACGCCTGGTCCTGGCGTGCGTGGTTCGCTGATGAAACCGCTGTTTACCGCCACGCTAAGGTAGACGGCACTATTGAAGAGGGCTCTTGGTTGCTCCACCTCCCCGAGTCCCTAGCAGGCTGGTTCTACTATCACTCCTCCGTGCTGGAGTTTCACGCCTCCTTGACCACCTCGGGCGGCCACAGCCATCCGTGGGATTCCAAGCCCTGGGCTTGGCTGGTGGCTGCACGCCCCATCCTTTATTACTCCTCCACGGACATCTCCTGCGGGGACGGCGGCTCCTGCCGCAAGATGCTGTACCTCTTTGGCACTCCCGCCATCTGGTGGCTGGTCATCCCGGCAGTGCTGTGGGGCTTGTGGTCCCTGCTCGTTCGCCGCAACCGCGCCTTCCTCATCCCGCTCGTGGGTGCAGCGGCGGGATTCCTGCCTTGGCTGGCCGTTTTCGACCGCCAGATGTACTTCTTCTATGCCACAGCTTTCATCCCGTTTGTCATCGTGCTGATATCTCTGACCTTGGGGCAAATGATTGGGCGCGGCCGTGTTCTGCAATGGCGCTGGCTCACAGGACTCTTTGGTTCCGCGATGCCGTTGGGCACCTTCCTCACCGTGTGCTACGCCGCACTCGTGGTGGCGATGTTCGCCTACTTCTCCCCGATTCTTTATGGCTACCTCATCCCTGATTCGTGGTACAACTCCATGATGTGGCTGCCGTCGTGGACCTAACGCGGGCTAGCAGATAGCGTCCGATAAACGTCCCGCAGCAGGAACCCCCGGTCCGCTGCCCAAGCCCAGCCCAAGCTGACGGTGGCCAGGCCCGTGCCGATGAGGATATAAACCTGCCCCGCAGCGACGCTGCCCAGGGCAAAATCGCGCATGGTAAAGCCGCACAGGAACGCGAACATCGTACAAGCTACCGGCAGCAATCCAGGGGCCGAGGCTGGGCGCCATGCCGCAAAAGCCAAGCCACTTGCTAAACCGAAACGCAGCGCCGCAGCCTCCATCAGCAGGTGTGCGCGCCCTGGGTCAGCCCCTTCCGCGAGGGTTCCTTCGCTCGATAAGGTGGTCAAGCCTGAGGCACTAACGACGACCACGACCGCCCACACCAAAAACGCCAGAGCCAACACCCCCAGGGATACTCGCGCCAACGTCAGCGACGCCTGCCGCGTGCTGGAAGCGCGCTGCCATTCCGGCTCCACGCCGGCAAGGATGACCTCAGACAGGTCTTGCGGCGGAACGCCAGCCGGTTCCACGAGGCTCAACGAGTGTGTTAGGGCTGCCGCCTTATCTCGGAAAGCCGCGCACTCGGGGCATCCCGACACGTGCGCTTCAATGACGTCCGGTGAGAGCTGCGGAGCTTCCCCATCGAGCTGTGCGGAAATCGCCGCCTGCACCTGCTCATGCGTCAGCACGGCTCAACACCCCATCCACACTGGCCCGGCCGGAGCCAAAGACGACAATCATGAGCAACGACACGATGAGAACCAGCGGATACTCGACGCCACCATCGGCTGCAAAAAGGCCATTGCCCATGTGCACGAAATACAATGCGCAGGCCATCAGGAGAGCCAAAGCACCCGCGACAAAGGTGGTGAGCAGGCCTACGACCAGCGCCGCCCCTCCCAGCATTTCCGCGAAAGCAGCCAAGTACGCCGAGGTATGCGGCTGCGGGACACCAAGTGCGGAAAACTGCCCGGTTATTTCATCCATTCCGCTAAAAAACATCTTGTCTACACCGTGCGCCACGAAGATGACTCCCAGTACCGCGCGGAAGATCAGGAGCGCGGCATCGCGTACGGCGGGTCTATTCATGGTTCATAGACTACCCTGGATAGCCACCTCTCTCCGAAAGGACTCCCGCCCAGCATGCACGTGTGGACCTCACTGGACTCTCCCCTCGGCCGCCTCACTCTCGTGGGCTCCGCGCGAGGTTTATCGCAGGTGTATTTCCCTGACGAATCCCCAAATCTCAGCGGCCTGCGACGCCTCACCGATCGCTCAGATAGCACCTGGCCGAGCGTTAAAGTTCTTGTCGCGGCCACCCAACAGATCACCGAATACTTCGCCGGCACGCGGCGAGACTTCGAGCTGCTTCTCGACGTCCCTCCTTCTCCTGAAACCTTCCACGACCGAGCACAACGCGCGCTTCGCGACATCCCCTTCGGCGAACGTTGGACCTATTCGGCTCTTGCCACCGCCGCCGGTAGCGCTCAAGCTGCCCGTGCCGCGGGTAGCGCCTGTGCCAGCAACCCGCTTCCCATTGTGGTGCCGTGCCATCGCGTCGTGCCAGCCAGCGGCGGCCTAGGCTCCTATCGCGGGGGTGTGGCCGCAAAACGGCTACTGCTGGAGCACGAAGCAGGGAACCAATAGCTAGATCTTGCAGTCTAAAAAGGCATGACTACTACACACATGGCAAACGATACGAAACTTGTATATGACTCTGCGGGCCTTGGCCGCCCCGCGTGGGCAATGACTTCTCCACTGCTCAAGGAGTATTACGACACCGAATGGGGCATGCCCGTCCATGAGGAATCCGCTCTGTTGGAACGGCTCTGTCTGGAAGGCTTCCAGGCCGGGCTGAGCTGGGAGCTCGTGTTGCGCAAACGCGAAGCCTTCCGCGCTGCTTTCGTCGGCTTTGATGCTGACCTTCTGGCCAGCTTTGGCGAGGAAGAAGTCGAACGCCTCATGAACAATCCAGAAATTATCCGCAACCGCCTTAAGATCAACGCGGTGCTCGCCAACGCCAAGGCCACGCTGGCCCTGCGCGAGCAAGGCGGGCTGGATGAATTCATTTGGAGCTTCTTGCCGGCAGAAACGATTGCGCCAGAAAGCGAAGAGGACATCCCGAAATACACAAAAGAAGCCTTGGACATGTCCAAGGCTTTGAAGAAGGCTGGGTTCAAGTTCGTCGGCCCAGTGACCTGCTTTTCACTCATGACGGCCATCGGGATGGTCGACGCCCACCTTATGGGCTCGCATCGCCGCGGTAGTTCGGGAGTGTGGTCGGCCTAGCGCTCAGCGCGCTTGAACGAAAGGCACATTCACGTGCTGCTTAACCGACTCGCCGTGCCGCGAGGTCATCACGCCGCTGGCGCGGGGAAGGATGCGGCCCATCGAAACCGCCGTCGGAATCATCCTCTGAGTACACCGGAAGGTAATCAAAGTCCGGGCTTTCATCATCGATTTCCAAGATGAGCGCGCCCGGGCGGCGCAGGTTCGGCGGCAGTGACTCAGCAGGGTTCTCCGCGTTGCGCACACCCAAGCGCGCACGGCGCAAGTGGTAGACTCGGCGACGAAGTAGCTCCTGCTCGCGGCGCACCTGGGCGCGCAGCGCCACCAGGTAGACCGTGGTCACAACACCAGCGATGCCCGCCAACCACCAGGTCCAACCGCCCACGACGATGCCCAGGCATACCGTTGCGACCACCGCCACGGCTAGGCCGATGAGCGTGCGCTGGCGGCGCTGGTACCGCGTGGCCGAAGCCTCCTTCTCCTTCACCGGATCCCAGCCGCCGCGGCCAAGACGGCGCTGCGCAAAGGCAAGCTCTTCCGCGGAGAGCTCGGTATCGCTGCCGTTGTTTTCAGCGTCCTCAGCGGAGTTCGTATCTGCGACATCAATGCTCTCGCCCTCAACCGCCGTGGTTTCTTCCTGCTCCAGAGCATCATAAGCGCCGTCTGCCTCCTCGGCGATGGTGTCCTCCGGAGTCTGGTCCACAGAGTCAATAGCACCCGGGTACATCAAATCGACCGGAGAGGTATAGGAGTCATCCAAGCTGTAAGCATCTTCTGCGACGCTAGCGTTGGCCGGAGCCGTGAAAACCTCAGCTGCGTTCGCTTCAACGCTCTCAATATCATTATCGAGGTCGTGCTCATTTTCGGTATCATGCTCAGGTTCCGCTGCTAGCTCGAAATCCTCTTCCGCATCTTCAGCCTCGAGAACTTCGCCGTCAATCGTGTCGGCGACATCTGGCTGCTCAGCAGCATCAGCCGCAGCGCGGCCGGATTGAGAATCCTCACTGACGCCTTCGGCCTCGACCAACTCGTAGCCTGCCTCCTCAGCATCAGCCTCCGCCCCTGCCTGGGAACTCAGGCGGACATCTTCCTTGCTCAAGCGCGGCTTAGGACGGCCCGGCACGGAGCCGGAATCGCCTTCGAAGAGCACGCGGGTCTCTTCAAAGGCCTCACCTGTATGGCTCATCGGGCGTTGCGAACGCAAAAGCAACGGGGCGAGGATGAAGAGCCACAACACGATTACGAGAATGATCGGCACGGCAGTCATCATGCGGCTGTGTCCCACTTTCAGGGGTCGACGAAAAAAGGGAATATAACTAGGCCCCTACTCTAGCCGCCCAACCCCAGCCTGTGGGCATCAACGAGACCATAAATTACAAGGTTGTTACTTAAGTGAAAGCAGAGGTAGTTGACCTAAAATATCTGCTGGAATATCTGCTGTCTCAGCATCGGCTAAGCACCGCTGAGGCGGCCCGTCGCGCGCAAGCGCTCCACCGCCCCGGAAGCAAAATCCTCACGATTCAGTGCCAAGAAGTGGTGGTCCCTCCACGCGCCGTCGATATGCAGGTTGCGACGCAGGAAGCCTTCATCCCGAAACCCGTTGCTGTGCAGTACCTTGCCTGAAGCAGGATTCTCCGGCAGATAGGTGGCTGTCACACGATGCAACCCTACACGGTAAAAAGCATGGTCCACGCCGAGAGCGCAGGCGGCAGTAGCCACGCCAGCTCCGTGCACCGCGGAATGAACCCAATAGCCAATCCAGCACTCGCTGACCCCACCATGCTGAATATTCCCTAAGGTCAACTGCCCGCGGAACTGACCATCGACGTCGATAACGAGCGGCACCACAGTTCCAGCGCGGGCTGAATCACGCAAAAACATCAGGTGATTCCACCATGCCGACTGCGAATGTGCCGCATCCCACGACGTCGGCAGAGTCGGCTCCACAGGTTTAAGGAAATCCTTATCCTCGATGCGCTGCCGCCGCCACGACTCACCGTCCCGGCGCAACAGGGGGCGCAGGCGCACCGTCGCCCCGCGCGGGAAGACGCGAGACGCTCGCAACTGAACCGCAGGCGTAGCTTCTGGCCATCCAGGGTGGCCGGGGTTGACCTCGCCGCTGGCGGGAGTAGAAAAGCGCCCCGCGGCGGTACCGAAAGGATCAAGCATGATGTCGGCGGTGGCCAGCTAGCTGCGTTGGGTCAGGAACAGGACGTCCACCACGTCCCCGGGGCGGATCTCTGTCACTTCCTCCGGGATGCGAATCATCGCGTTGGCCTCGGATAGTCCGGCGAGCAAATGCGCCGGCGCGCCAGCCGCGCCGCCCAGTCCTTCCACCAGGTAGTCGGAGGTGTCTGCATCCCGCATCAGCCGGGCACGAATATAACCACGGCGCCCCGGGCGGGATTCCATGTGGTTAAGCACGCGTGCACGCACCACGCGGCGTTGGCCGCTGCGCTTGCCCAGGGAGAGCCGGATCAGCGGGCGCACAAAGACCTCGAAGATCACCAACGCGGATACCGGGTTCGAGGGCAACAGGAAGGTCGGGATGCGCTCCTCCCCCAACAGACCAAAGCCCTGGACCGAGCCTGGGTGCATCGCTACGCGTGAGGTATCCACATCTCCCAACTCATCGAGGACCTCACGGATTTCTTCCGAACCTGCGCCACCCACGGCGCCGGAGATCACCAGCACCTCGCTGCGCGCCAGATAGGTTTCCAAGGCCTCCCGCATGCGGCGCGGCTCGCCGGCTGCGATACCGACGCGATGCACATCGGCGCCGGCCTCCTTCGCGGCCGCCGCAAGCGAATAAGAGTTCACGTCGAAGACTTGACCCAGGCCGGGTTCACGGTCGACGTCGACAAGCTCCTTACCATAGGACACGATGGTCACGCGTGGACGCGGATACGCCAACACCTTTGAGCGTCCCACTGCCGCGAGCAGGCCAATTTGTGCGGGGCCCAAGATGGTTCCGGAAGACACGGCAACATCCCCGGGCTGAATGTCATCGCCCACGCGGCGCACGAAGTCGCCCGAACGCACCGGGCGGTGCGAGGTCACACGCTTGCGGCCGCGGTCCGTCCATTCGAGGGGAAGGACGGCGTCGGCAAGCGTCGGCAACGGCGCACCCGTGTAGACGCGCACCGCTTGCTTGGGCTGCAAACGCAAAGGCTGGCGCGAGCCTGCCGGAACCTCCCCTACCACCGGAAGCGAGCGCTCAATTTCAGTCTCCGAGGCAGGAGCATCAGCATCCTCGGAGTCGTGGCGCGAGCGTGCCTTGAGAGCTTTTTCTCCCCCGACGTCCACGGCACGCACGGCATAGCCATCAATGGCTGCTTGCGGAAACCCCGGGAGCGGCTGGTTTGCCTGCACCTCCTCCGCGCACTTGAGACCTAGGGCATTCGCGATGGCGATGCGTACCGGCTCGGGAGTCATCGCTGCATCAAGAATGAACGCCATCTGGTCATCGACCGAACGCATGTACCGCCTGCCTTTACTCTGGGGGATGTGGGGTCTAAAGGGGTGGAAGTTACTGGAGTAGAGCTTAGCGCGCTAGGCGTGTGAAGGCTTAGGCCTTCAGCCCTTTTTCTTCTTCGTAGTCCTCCACAATCTTCTTGATTGCCTTGTAGAGCGCGGGGCCGTACTTCTCATTGCGCAGACCAAAGTCAACGTTGGCTGGGATGTAGCCGCCCGGGTTGCCCAAGTCGTGACGCTTGCCTTGGTGGACTACGACGTGAACGGGGTGGCCTTCCTTAATGAGGAGCTCAATGGCGTCGGTCAGCTGCAGCTCCCCGCCCTTGCCTGGCTTGATGCGGCGAAGGGCATCAAAAATCTTCCTGTCGAGCAGATAGCGCCCAGTGGCCACGAGGTTCGAAGGCGCATCTTCCGGATCCGGCTTCTCCACCATGCCCACAACCTTCTTCACGCCCGGCGCGTTGGTGTCCTCGACATCGAAGACGCCGTAGTTATAGGTCTCTTCGCGCGATACCTCGAAGGCGCACAGCACGCTACCACCCAGCGCTGCACGAACGCGGGCCATCTCCCCCATGACGGTGGCCGGCAGGACAATATCATCCGGGAGCATGACGGCGAAGAATTCTTCGTCATCCTCCAGCACAGATTCCGCCAAGCCCACCGCGTGCCCCAGGCCCAGCGGCTTTTCCTGCTCTACGGAAATTGGGTGAATCAACTGAGCAGCGCGCTTGACCTTGGCCACCTGCTCGTCTTTGCCGCGGGCGTCAAGGGTTTCAACTAGATCAGGAAACTCCTCGAAGTGCCGCATCACTTCTTGTTTGTTCGGTGCGGTAATCACCGCGAGGCGCTGGGCGCCCACGGAAGCGGCCTCTTCCGCAATAAGCTCAATACCCGGCGTATCAACGACGGGGAGCAGCTCCTTCGGTACGGTCTTGGTGGCTGGCAAAAAGCGGGTGCCCATGCCAGCAGCGGGGACAACGACCGTGGCGATCCCGGTATGGGAATCCTCGTGTGCAATAGCCATAAGTTCCACTTTACAATGCGGCCACCATGCTCCCGTGCTGCGCTACGCCAGCCCGCTATGATTAAAGCCCATGACGACCTCCCCCAAGGACGCCTTAAGATCCTCACTCCTAAACGCCCGGCGCGCGCGAACCGCCGAGCAGCGCGCTGATGACAATGCTGCGTGGTGCGCCGGTGTGGGTGAGTTACTTACTCCCGCGATGCGGATTGCCGCCTACCACCCCCTGGGCACAGAGCCCGGCGGGCCCAACTTCGTAGAGACCGTGGCAGCGCTTTGCAAGGAGGTCTACCTGCCCATTTCCGGCAAAAACGGTGAGCTTTTATGGACGCTGTATGGCGGGCCAGAGGCCATGCGCCCGGGGGCATTAGGAATTGCAGAGCCCGTCGGGCAACGCCACAGTAGCAATGTCTTGGCGCGACTTGATCTCATCCTCGCGCCCGCGATGGCAGTGAGCGAATCTGGCATGCGCTTGGGCAAGGGAGCGGGGTACTACGACCGCGCGCTCACTCCCCTCCCCACTGGACGCCCGCCTGTCGTTGCCTTGGTGCATTCCAGCGAGGTCCGCGATGTCCCCTTCGATGAGCACGACCGCCCAGTCGATGGCGTCCTCACCGAGCGCGGGATGCGCTGGCTTTAATCGCTTTCGGGCCCCGCCCGGGAACCACGCGGCGCCACGCGCAGTCTAAGAAGGTATGGATTTTCTACATGTTCTGCGCACCCCGGGACATCGCCGCAGTGTGCTCCTGCGCCGCGTTATCGCAGCTGTCCTGCTCGTGACCGCCGCAGCCAGTGCGCTCGCTTCCACGCGTGAGCAGCCCCACGTCGTGGTCATGGCCCGGGACGTGGCGGCCGGGGAGACGCTAGCGCTTGGCGATGTCTCCGTGGCCCGCGTCCCCTCCTCCGCTCTTCCCGCCACGGCGTTGGGAAATAACCCAGAGGATGCCGTGGGACGCGTGCTGGTAGCGGCCGCGAGCGCTGGCGAAATCTTGACCACAACTCGTCTACTCAGCTCAGATCTCGTCGCAGATTTCGGTATGGACAACGGCCACCTCATCCCGCTTACGCTGGCTGAGCCGGAGATTTCTCTTAATCTCCACCATGGAGATACGGTCAATATCGTCGGCACGGTCGAGGATGAGCCCGACGGTACCGCCCCCGCACGCGGAACGACTATTGCCCGTGGCGCTCGCGTCGTGTCGGTGGGAACAGGCGGAGATGATGCACGCACCCAATCGTTGCTCGTTGCCCTCCCCGCCGAGGCGGCCGAGGACGTCGCTGCCGCTTCCCTTGCGCAACCGCTCACGGTCGTCATCGTGGGCGACCGTGCCCACAATTAAGATGACACTGTGAAGATCGCCGCGTTTGCGCATCAATGGTGCCGCGGGATGTTGCCACCACCAACAATCTCTGCCTAGTATGGGCGCATCCACTCAGGCGCTAATGTTTGTGTGTCTTTCCTGTCTCACAACGTCGTGGCAACGCATGCTGTGAGCGCTCAACAGTGGTCTTTTCTATTCCCCGCAAGTTTCCCCCGATGTTTCTTCCCGAGGAAGCACTCCTATGCTTCAAGACTCTCTCTCAATCGGGCTCCTTCAGGTTATAAACGTGCTAGGTGCCACCTCCCTGAACAGCGTTAGAGCACTCACCGCGCGCACTGCGACGCAGCCGCGCGCTACCGAAGAAGCAATTACTCCGCAGAAAAGGACATATTCCCATGCTTAAGGGCTTTAAAGATTTCATCTTGCGCGGCAACGTCATCGAGCTAGCCGTGGCCGTCATCATCGGTGCTGCATTCACCGCAATCGTCACCTCCATCACGGACCACCTCATCCAGCCGCTGATCAACTCCTTCGGTTCCCCGGACTTCGGTGGCCTGGGCTTCGCGATTACCGACAATCCCGAGACCTTCCTTGACTTTGGTGCGGTCATCACGGCACTCATCAACTTCCTGATCGTCGCCGCCGTCATCTACTTCGTCATTGTCGCTCCGCTCAACGCCGTCACCGAGCGCACTAAGCGCCGCCAGGGTGTTGACCCGGAGGAGCCGGCTCCGACCGCCGAGCAGCTGCTCGCTGAGATCCGCGACCTGCTCGCTGCTGAGAACGGTGGCACCACCACTGAGAAGCCAGGTTCCAGCTTCTAATTCACAAGCAAAACCTGCAATCCCGCAGAGCCTGCACAATGCTGAAGCTCTGCGGGATTTCCTTATGCGCTCTAGGCCCTCGACGCGCTACTGCGTAGTACCAAAGTGCGGCGGCATATTCTCGCGGTAGAAAGCCTCACCGGTGACATCATCGTCACCGTCGCCTCCGGGCACCTGTGTGTCCCCGTCGAAATTCACGGTGCGCAGTTCGTCGCTACCCGCAACAGCGGAAGCAGCATGGGGTACCGGCCCGCTGGGGACATCGAAACTGCGATCGTAATTCTCAGCGGTCGACGGACGCTGAGCTCGACGACGGCGCGGACGCGAGGAGCGTGGCGTGGGTTCGGCCATTAGACGCTGGATTTCTGCAGCTGATCAACGAGGTGGTGCACCAGCGGCGTCAAAGTGGCCATGCCATCGCGCACCGCCGCGCGGGACGACGCGACGTTAACGATGACCGTTGACCCAGACACTCCCGAAATACCGCGGGAGGTGCACGCATCCACCGCGCCACAAGCCTGGCCGGAAGAGCGCAACGCTTGCGCTACGCCCGGAACCATTTGGTCCAGCACTGCGCGGGTTGCCTCCGGAGTCTTATCACGCGGGCCGACTCCCGTGCCGCCAATCGTGAGCACCAAGTCGACTCCCCCGACCACGCCGGTCTCGATAGCCTGCCGGATCTTGGACTTCTTGGAGCGGACAATCACTGCGCCGTCAACGGTGAACTCGGCTTCAGCCAGCAGTTCACCAGCCAAGCGCGATGTGTCCTGGGCCGCCTCATCCGGGTGATCGGTGACGATCACAACGAGCGCGCGGCGTGGCGCTTGAACGCTTTGTTCTTGTTCGCTGGCAATGAGGAAGGCGTCATCGGGTTCGGTAACGTCATCGAGTTCGCGTGAGGCATCGCGCCCCAACAGCTCGGTTGCGTCGGTGTTGTCTGCCACGGAGGTTCTCCTTAAAGGTGGGACGGAATCTTCCGGAAGTAGTTTCTTGAAAAGGTGTCTGGGTGCGAGGCTCACGCGGCGCTGGCGCACCGCCCAAGTATTTGTAAACTTACTCGCTTGCCAGCGTTACCTCTACCTTTCTCGCATCTTCACTATCGCGACTCTTCACCTCAAGGGTGACGGTTGCACCAAACTCCTGGGAACGTGTTGCCGCGATCAGGGCATCGGAGCTTTCAATGAGGCGCTCATTAACGCGGGTGACCACGTCACCGGACTTCAGTCCTGCCTTATCAGCTGGGCTATCAGGTTCCACGTCGACAATCTCTGCACCTTGGGTCTCGCTCTGCGCGCGAACCTTAACACCCAAGGTGGGGTGCTTGACCCTGCCGTTATTAATGAGCTCATCGGCCATGCGCTTAGCAAAGTTCGAAGGAATTGCGAATCCCAAGCCAATGGAACCGCCTTCGGAACTCGAGCCACTCGACAGCGAGGCGATCATCGAGTTCATGCCAATGATGTTGCCCTCCATGTCCACCAAGGGGCCGCCGGAATTACCGGGGTTTACGGCTGCGTCGGTCTGAATGGCGTCGATCAACGAGGACTCCCCACCTTCCTGCGAGGCACGAACAGGGCGGTTCTTGGCTGACACAATTCCCGACGTCACCGTTGCGTTCAGCCCCAGCGGGGAACCAACGGCGACTACTTCTTGCCCCACTGCGGTAGCGTCCGAATCACCAAACTGGAGATAGGGCAGGTCATTGACATCATCAATCTTGATGACGCCTACGTCCGTCGTCGCATCCGACGCAATGAATGTAGCGCTATGACGCGAGCCGTCATTCATTGTCACTTCCAGACGCCCTCCTTGGTCTGCACCGGCAACCACGTGGTGATTGGTCAGCACATAGCCATCCGGGGAAATGATGGACCCGGAGCCCTCGGCACCGCCCGAGCGAGTTATGGAGTAAATGGAGACCACCGCTGGGAGAACCTTCGACGCCACGTCCTCCACAGAACCATCAGCTGGCTCTTGGCCGGTGCTATTTGCCACCGGCTGACGTTCCAATACTTCGTTGACGGTCGAAGTGGAAGACTTATCCTTGCCCGCTGCGCCGACAACCGCACCGGTGACACCGCCAGCACCAACGGCTGCGACGAGCATCATTGCCAGCGCAGTGCCCAGACCTATCTTGCGCTTATTCTTCTGATCGGGGCCCGGCTGCACGCCGTGCACGCCCGCACCTTGTTGTCCTGCATAAGGCTGCGTTGGATTCTGCGACTGCGGGCTGCTCTGATTGGGTTGGCCGAAGCCGTAGCTCGCTCCGCTATAAGGCGCTTGCGCGCCGTAAGAAGCCTGGGAGGGCTGAGCACCAAATGAAGGTCGGCTCCCCTGCCCTGGCTGGCCCCCATAAGGTGCCTGCCCGCCAGACTCCCACGAGTTGGTGCGCGGTTGATTCCAACCATTCGATTCGCTTCCCGCCGAAAATACCTCGCCGCGCTGTTGCGCCTGTCCCCGCCCATCAGAGTTCTGCGGGTTATCCATGGGACTATCCATGTTCGAATTCCTCATATTCATGTCAGGTAGTGTGCTCTTTCAAGCTGGTGCGCATCTGTCTCTGCTCTGCCAGTGTGCTAGGAAAAGCTGGACGTTTCCTGTGTGCACTGAGCTGGGGTGATCCATCGCACGTTAACCTTGATTGAACCACCGCTCGGCAAAGATTCTGCCGCGGTCATTGTGGTTCCCCGAATGTTCTCCGGAAGTCTCCTGTGCCTGTCCCGTCGCTTGTTGCGCAGCGGTCGAATCGAACTGAAACTCATTCGGCTGCTCTTCCAGGCCGTCCACCATGGCATCGCCCTCGGTAGGATGTCCCGGCAGGATGACTTCCATGCGCGTTCCCCCATCTGCAGATTCCTTGATGGTGATGGCTCCGTTGTGCCGCTCGAGCACGGATTTCACGATGGCCAACCCCAACCCGAATCCCGGCATCGCCCGGGCTTCCGCGGAACGGTAGAAGCGCTCAAAGACCTTGTCTCGTTCCTCCGGGGCAATACCGGGGCCGGAGTCATCCACGCGCAGGCGCACCTTATCTTGGGCCACCTGCTTCATCGATACGCGCACGGTGCCCGTCGCTGGAGACCACTTCGCGGCATTGTCCATGAGATTGAGCGTGGCGCGGCCCAAGGCAAACGGATCCCCGTCAAGGACCCACGGGATAAACCGCACACGGAAGTCGACGTCCGGGCGGCGACGCTTAGCTCGGTTGAGGGAATGCTCCAAAACCTCGTGCAGCTCCACCGGCTCGGGTTCCTTTTCGGTGGCATCTTCACGCGCCAAATCCACGAGGTCACCAATCAAAGTCGACAGCTCGGACATCTGAGCCATCACATCCTCTTCCAAACCACGCCGGTCCTCCTCACTGATGCCAAAGCCGCCACCGGACTTATTCAGCATCATGAGGAGCTCAATGTTGGTTCGCATGGACGTCAGCGGTGTTTTCAGCTCATGGCCGGCATCGGCCACGAATTGTGATTGCTGCACGCGCGCGTGTTGGAGTGCGGACAGCATTCGGTTGAAGGACACCGTCAGCTGCGACATCTCGTCGTTGCTCTCGACCGCAATCGGGCGCAGATCATTGGTTTGCGTCACATAATCAACCGCGCGCTTCAAGCGAGCGATGGGCTCCATGCCAGTCTTGGACACCACCATGCCGGCGAAGACGGACAGCAAAACGCCAAAGGCCACGATGATGAGCAGGGCCGAGCCTACTGCGGAGACGATGTCTTCGGTAGGCCCCAAGTCCTTAGCTAGGACTACCGTCGCACCGCCTTCTTGATACTTAGCCAGTACGCGCTCACCACCCAAAGTGCGGATGGAGCTTTCCATCCTGTCCCCATCCGACTTGAAGTCACCACCCACGGGCAGTGCATCACCGTAAGAAAACGCAACTGCAGGCGGAGAGACGGAGACCCGAGTCGAGGGGTTATAGAGCTTAAATGTCGCGATCTCTTGATCGATATTCTCTACAAAGGCCGGGTCCTGAGCTTGCTGCATCAGCACATCCGCTTGCTGCATGATCTGCCTATCGACGCTCGCCGTCATCGACGCTGCAACCAACCAGTAGGTCACAAAAGTCATTACTGCTACCGCAACGGCGACAACGACACCGGTAACTAGAGAAAGGCGCCACCGAAGCGGCACCCGCGAAGCCCAGCCGCGACGGCCTGAGAGGCCCAGCCACGCAGTAGTATCTAGGGCTTCAGAAGGCACCGCGTCAGGCGCGGGCCTCCGCAGAATCACGCGATAGCCTCCCTCATGACGTAGCCAACGCCACGCACGGTGTGAATAAGACGCGGCTCGCCATTTTCTTCCGTCTTCTTACGGAGGTAACCGATGTAGACCTCAAGAGCGTTGCCGGAGGTCGGGAAATCATAGCCCCATACCTCTTCCAAGATGGTATTGCGGGAGAGCACCTTGCGGGGGTTCTCCATGAGCAGGCGCAGCAGGGCAAACTCAGTACGGGTCAGAGAAATCTGACGCTCGCCGCGGGTCACCTCACGCGTATCGGCATCGAGCTTGAGGTCCTCAAAGCTCAACTGGGTTTCAACCGGCTGCTTCTTTGCAATCGACTCCGCAGCGGCGCGGCGGACCAAGGAACGCACGCGGGCTAGCAACTCTTCCAGAGCGAAGGGCTTGGGCAGATAGTCATCGGCGCCGGCGTCTAGACCTGCAACGCGGTCAGACACTCCGTCGCGAGCCGTCAATACCAAAATGGGGCGGTCCCAACCTTCGCTGCGCAGGGTGCGACAGACCTCCAGACCATCCATGTTCGGCATCATCACATCGAGGATGAGAAGCTCTGGGTGCTCGCTGTGCACCATTTCGACAGCCTGTACGCCATCAGCGGCCAATATGACCTCGTAGCCATTAAACTTCAGAGAGCGGCGGAGCGATTCGCGTACAGCCTGCTCGTCATCGACGACAAGAATCTTCATAGTCTCAATTATGTCCTATCGGGGTTGAATTCTCGAAGTAGAACCCAGCCTGTCGCCCCCCTAATATTCACCCTTTAAGCACCACAATGGTCTACACGCGCGCCAAACAATTGGCCTACGCTGCACAACCAGTGGACACGACAACAAAACGAAAAATTTTCACGGATAACAAAAATCCCCGCGAATTCACGCAGAAAAGCGAATTCGCGGGGCAACAGTGGCGGCCCTAAGACCTCAACGCTGAAAGCGCCTCAGACCTTAGAACTGCTCGACGTCTACCAGGCCGAGCTTGGCAGCCTTAACCAGGCGGCGCGGAATGCGCACGGTCTGGCCGTCGATGGTGACTTCCTGGAGGGCGACATTGTCAGCCTTCCACTGGGAACGGCGAGAGTGAGTGTTCGCGCGGGACTTCTTAAACTTAGGAGTTGCCATCTTCTTCTATCCTCCTTACGCGTTCTTCTTCTTGCGGCGAGCCATTGCACCGAAGCGCTGGTTGAACTTCTCAACACGGCCAGCGGTATCCATAACGCGCTGCGCACCAGTCCAGAACGGGTGGGACTCAGCGGTCACGTCAACGACGATGAGCGGGTACTCGTTGCCGTCTTCCCACTCAACGGTGCGCTCGGAGGTAGCGGTGGACTTGGTCAGGAAGGAGTGGCCGGTACCGGCGTCCTTAAAGACCACCGGGTGGTAATCCGGGTGGATATCTTTCTTCATATGTCGATTCCCTCAGGGTTGAACTACGGGTCGGTTCCTTCCGCGACGCTTCCCTTTTCATACCACCGAGCATCGCCGCGATGACGGCGCTCGATGGCTTTTGGGAGCGTGAAAGGATCGTGCCCGAGTTGGGTCTCTATACTTACAAAATTGTGCGGCTCGCGCCGACAACTCGAAATATCCTACAGGCCAGCGGCATTAAAATCGAAATCGCCGCAGGACGCAGCCCACAGAGTTAGGCGCGGAAACCCGCCTCCAACGCCCCCGCCTGCAGCTTCACCACGGGAGAGCCGTGGGCGAGACACAAATAATAAGCGCCAAAGCCCGACGATAATTCAACGGTGATTAGGTTCTACAGTCCGTGGCATGTAAGATTTCCCCTTGCTGTTGTCAAAGTAATCGTTTTACGCCCTCATCAACTGGTGTTCAACGGATATATGCCTCCTGCTCAACCTCACTTTTCGAGCGCCGCGCCTCACCGCGGAATAGGCACTCCGTTAGTCGCTTTCGATGTGGGCGGCTAGGAGAAAGAAGACCCATGTCGGCTATTTGCCAGGTAACGGGCCGCAAGCCGGAATTCGGCAAGCAGGTCTCGCACTCGCACCGCCGCACTTCGCGCCGTTGGAACCCCAACGTGCAGCGTCGTCGGTACTACCTGCCCTCTGAGGGCCGTACCATCACCCTGAATGTTTCCACCAAGGGCATGAAGATCATCGACCGCGACGGCATCGAGTCCGTCGTGGCCAAGATTCGCGCACGTGGGGAGAAGATCTAAAGATGGCACGTAATGACATCCGTCCAATCATCAAACTGAAGTCCACTGCGGGCACCGGCTACACCTACGTGACCCGTAAGAACAAGCGCAACAACCCGGATCGCATCACCTTGAAGAAGTTCGATCCGATCGTCCGCAAGCACGTCGAATTCCGCGAGGAGCGATAATTTATGGCTAAGAAGTCAAAGATCGCCAAGAACGAGCAGCGCAAGGAAATCGTCGCCCGCTACGCGGAGCGTCGCGCTGAGCTCAAGGCAATCATCAAGAACCCGAACACCCCGGACGAAGAGCGCCTCGAGGCGCAGTTCGAGCTGAACCGTCAGCCGCGCGACGCCGCCCGCGTCCGCGTCCGTAACCGCGACTCCGCTGATGGACGTCCGCGCGGTTACCTCCGCAAGTTCGGTCTGTCCCGTGTCCGTATGCGCGGCATGGCTCACCGTGGTGAGCTGCCGGGCGTTCGCAAGTCCAGCTGGTAAAGGGGTACCCATACAATGGCTGTCAAGCGTAATAATCACAAGAAGTTCCGTATGGAGCAGACCCGCCGCCCGAAGAAGAACCCGCTCAAGGCCGAGGGCATTGAGAAGGTTGACTACAAGGAGATCAAGACCCTGCGTCTGTTCATCTCCGACCGCGGCAAGATCCGCTCCCGTCGCGTCACCGGTCTGACCCCGCAGCAGCAGCGCCAGGTTGCTACTGCCGTCAAGAACGCACGCGAAATGGCTCTCCTGCCGTTCACGTCCCGCTAAACACTAGCTGGTTTCAACAGCGCACTTTTGCCGCTGTACTCGTGACACACTAGGACAGGACAAAAGAGCTTTTAGCCGCCGCCTACCTCCCCTGCTAAAAAGGGGAAGGTAGGCGGCGGCTTTCGTTTTCCTACCAGCAACCTTGTGCGCCCGTATCCACCCTGTCATGTTCAGTGCGCCCGTCCAGAGTGATAGATTGAAGGGCTAGAACGCCCCTGATGGAAAGGGAAACAAGGACCTTATGCCACTGCACGAATCCCTCACCGATCTCAGTGAACTCGCCACCCATTGCCACTCCCCTGCCCATGCCCGTGGTCTGCTGGAGGAGGCACAGGACCTGCTGCGCAACGCCACGGCCCACCGCGGAGATGGAGTTGAGCTCGCTGCCTGGTTTTCTCGCGTAGTCACCGATATTGTCCGCTCTCCCGGTCTGGCAAGTCCCGTGCGGCTCACCGGCGCCGCTGCCCGCGGCGATCTTCTCCCTTCGCTCCCCATCACGTGGCTGGGCACGGACGAACAGCTGGAGCAGATCATCACTGAAGCCGGCCTATCCTGTGGTGCGGTGCAAGACCTAGCATCGACGCGTGCGGATGCCGGCCTTCCCTTAGGCACGGGCGGCGAGGAGGAGCTCTATACCGAGGCAGTGTCTCAGCGGCCGGCACCGCTGAAACTCGTCGACGGTCTCCCCGACCGCTCTGCCGACGTGTCCATTCGTCTCTCCCTGCTCGCACCGGTGTCTGCCATCGCCCGCTGGGCGGCGCCAGCACCCCGCCCCACTCCAGACCGCCTCGCCATTGGCGTCGAGCGTGAGCTTCTTAGCTCCGCCGAAGCGGAGGGGCTGAGCTTAGCTTGGGGCACGGGCATCGCCCTAGAGTTGGGTCGGTGGTACGAGGGCGTCGATCAGCACAGCGTTGTGCTGGCTGATTTGCCGCCTTTGGACCGTACCGCCTACGGTTCGGCGTGCCGCACTGTCTCTGCTGCTATCGAATCCATCGTGACTAGGCACGGTAGTGTGGTTAGCTGTATCGAAAGCTAAGCGTTAACGATCGCCGTTCGCGGCAGGGTGTAGGATTACTGACTTGCCGTCAGTTATTACATGAATTTTATCGAAGGGAGTCCGCCTCATGGCAGGGAGCGTTGGCAGGCCACGGAAGAATAGCCCACGCCGCCGGGGAAACACCGCGCGCGAGGAAATCCTGGATGCTTCATCCGAGCTCTTCACCACCCAGGGCTTTGCTACAACCTCCACGCACCAGATTGCCGATGCCGTCGGCATTCGGCAGGCCTCGCTGTACTACCACTTTCCTTCGAAGACGGATATCTTCCTCACTCTGCTCAATTCCACCATCGAGCCTTCGCTGGAACTCGCGGATGAGCTCGCTGCCTCAGACGCTGCGCCGGCACAACGCTTGTGGTCTCTCGTAGCCGCAGAGTCCCGCCTGCTGTTGACCTCGGCGTGGAATGTAGGCCGCCTGTATCAACTGCCGGTGGCAAACTCTCCGGAATTCGGCGAGTATCACGACCAGCGTGACCGCTTGAAGGAGCATTTCCGCACTGCTGCCGCGGAGATTGTGGGAGAGGATGATCCGCGCCTCGAGCTGCCCTTCCACATCGCGCTTTCCGTCATCGAGATGCGCCCCAACGATGGCAACGCACCATTTGATGCTTCGCAGCGCGTGCCGGAGCAGTCTGCCATGCTTGCCGACGCCGCCCTCGCAGTCCTCGGCGCCACCCCGCCTGAGGACGCCGAAGCGACCACGTTGGAGCTGCTCAAGAACCGCAACGACTCTATTTCCTCCGCCGCCGCGGCCGCGGCAGATCGGAAGAAGTCGACCCGCTAGCGGCTGTGCCAGATGTCTTAGCGGCCGTGCCGGATGGCATAGTGCGCGAGGAAGGTCTTATAGGGCTTATACGCCTTTTCACCGTCTGCTCGGAGGCTGTCCACTAGGCGATCCATCTTGTGATTCGTCTTCTTTTCCGTCCACCCCAGCTCCTCGGCGATCTCGCGGACCGAAGGGATATCAGCATCGGTGGAGCCCGGCTTCTTGAGGTAGCTGGCTAGCAGGCGCAGCAACTCTTCTTGCTCATCATTGGGAACGTGGCGGGTGCGCGTGCGCTCCTCATCGACATCCTGCTCGCGCTTTGTACGGCGCGAGTAGTTGCTGTTTTCCACGTCGATGTACAGCTCATAGGGGCATTCGGGGGTCTCAAAGGTAATCCGCGACGGCCCCGGTGGTACGGCCGCTACTGAGCGCGGGCCCAAGTCGATGCGCGAAAACCCCGTGACACCGCGCAGCTCGATGCGCAGTGGGATATGGCTGCCCACGTTGCAAATCATCCAGCCCTGCCCGCCGTACCACAGCTGAAAGAGCTGGCGGTGCAGGCTGAGGTCCTCCTCGCCGACCCGGAAGTCACCGGCGCGGCCGACAATGATTTCTTGGCCTGGGGACATAACCATCACGCCGCCGATCAAATCATCAATGCGCAGCCGCGGCCCCTGAGGAGCATTCTGCGGTGGGAGTGGCTGTTGCTGGCTCATAGACACCTCCGGAGGGCTGGGAAACGTGCGCACATCGCCATCCATCCCGGCGAGGTGCCTTCAAACAGTGTCTTTCAGTGTAACGGCACTCACTTTAGTTCCGCTCGCTAAGTTACTCCCCCACCCCGCTGGCGCTAGGCCACGATAGCCCACGTCACCACGAAGATGAGAATGATGACAACGACGGTCACCGTAATGATGAGGGCGTTTGAATTGTCCTTCGCAGGCGGCCTGTGGTTTGCTCGCTGCGGCGTGGAGCGGCGTTGCACGGTGGACCCCGGCATCGCCGGCGTAACCGGTGTAGAGGGTGAGACAGTCCCCGGGGACGCGATCGGATTCGAGGGGGCGACGAAGCCAGTGGGCCTTGCCCGCTCCACGGACCCGAAGGACGCGGAGGGTTCCTGCCAGCGTTGGGAAGCTTGAGAATGTTGGCCAAACTGGCTCGGCTGCCCGGCGCTTCCGGCATTTCGCGGCTGCTCCGGCCGTGGCGAAGGCTGCGGCGTGGGCGCGATACGCGGAGCATCGGCGGCGGGGGCCGATGCACGCTGGGCGGGGTGGGACTGGGAGACGTCGCCAAGCGCGGCGATGAAGTCCTGGGCCCGCGCATAGCGCTGCATGGGCACGCTGTTGAGCGCTTTATTCAGTACGGTCTGTACTTGCGATACCACTCGGCTTGTGTCCCCTGCCAGGAATTCGGCGAAGGCATCACTAGACAGATCCGGGATGCGCCGCTGCCCTTCCCACTCGCTGCGCGGCATCGTGTCCTTGAGGTGATGAAGAGTGAGCATCTCGAAGGCGATGAGCGCCAAGGAGTAGTCGTCCGCGCGCGCCGACATATCATCATCGCCATAAGCATTGCCGTTGTTCTCCGGGGCCAAGTATTTCTCAGTACCCACAATGTGACCGATTTTGGTCAGGCGAGATTGGCCTTCCTCAATGCTGATTCCGAAGTCACTTAGCACAGCCGGTGGCAAGCTGCCGGGGTTCTTGCGCAGCAGAATATTAGCGGGCTTGATGTCCCGATGCACCCACCCGGGATGCAACTCATGGTGCATATAATCCAGCGCCGAGGCAATTGGTTTGAGGTAATACACAACCTCAGCCACGCTAAAACCCCGGCCTTGGTGGGCCCGCTCACGGATAGCATGCCCCAGGGTTTTGCCATCGATGAAGGCCATGACCATCACGTCATCTCCGCGCGGGGTGGACTCCTTGGAATAAAACTGAACTACCCCTGGGTGGCTGCCGATCTTGGTGAGCGCCTTCATTTCATTATGGAAACGGGCGCGAGAAGCTTCATCACGGACATCATCCAACAGCACCTTGACGGCGAGCTCACGGGAAAGGTCCGGATCCGTGGCATGAAAGACCTGCCCCATGCCGCCTTCACCCAGCAGGTACACGTTGGTGTAGCGCTTCTGCTGGGTCAGCCATTGCACGAAGTAGGAATTAGTCACTGCCCCATTGGACCATATGCACTGGGCAGCATGATGTTGCCATGTCCCATCGCCCCCAAATGGAGGGTACTTAAGCGCGGTTCCGTCCGGTATTGCAAGGCCGGTTATGCTACGTGTTGTTCTCTACTGTTTTCCAAGGACCCTATGACGACCCCAGGATTTAGCACTAACTATCACGAGCATAAGACCCCTACACCGGTGTCGGGTCAGTCTCGACAGCCCCAATCGGAACAACGCAACCTCGTTCCGTTCATCTGCGCGATCGCAATTCTCATTGCGCTGGTGATTGCAGGCCTCGTGATCTGGTACGACGTCCGCTCCACCAGCCAACAAACGTCCAGCACCAGCGACACCTCAGAGCAGACAGCCCCGCAGGAGGAGGCAACCACCCCGGAGGACTCTCCTGCACAGAAAGATGGAAAAGCAGACGAGACAGAAGCACCGAGCGAGCAGGCTCCAGAAACATCAGTGAGCACCGGGGCTGCCGACGTCCCAGAGGGGCTCACTGCTGCCGGTTGGTCCGATTATCCTGAGGCACGCTGCCAACAGGGTGAGGATATGATCTTCGCCGCGCATGGCACCGATCCCGATTCACACATTGTGGTCTGTGAGAAACAGGACTCCCTCTTCTACCGCGGTGTCTGGTCCAGCGGCGCTGCCTTTGGCCCGGCGCGTGGTGAAGGTGATTCCTTCAGCGCCACGATTCTTGATCCAACCAGCAGGAAAGACACCGGCTCCGTGCTGAACATCCGCGGCACGGACTATGACATCGACGGCGAGGCCGGCGAATTCGAGGATTACTGGCCGCGCTAGCGCCTTAACATCGCTCGTGCTTCTTAAACTGCCCCCTGCTGGCATCCCGCATCGGGCCACTCGACCTCTGCGGTGGCCAGCTGTGTGACCACACGGCTCAGCATCTGCTGTGCTTCGCCATAATCGCCGGAAGGCGCTGCGGCATAGATCGCCACCGCCACCGTGTGCCCGCCTAGGGTGATTAATCCCATCTGGCGGGCTTCATAGGAGCCGTCCTCGGCCGGCCCCCAGCCGCCTTTCATCACCGCGCCCTCTAAAGTCCGGAGACCATAGTTCTGCGCGGGATCCGGCTGCCCCATGGCTGCAAGGATTGGATCCGCGCCTTCTTGGCACCCCAGCGCTGCGATGAATTCTGCCTGCTCGGACACCGACCACTGGGTTTGACCGAAGGCGCTGAAACCGGGGCGCGGTGGCGTAGCGGGGACCGTGGTTGTGCCAATGATGGCCTGGGTGGCTTGTGCGGCCTGTTCTCCCCCACCGAGGGCCTCCCAGAGAGAATCCGCCGCGGCGTTATCGGAATACGTGATTGCCCGGGATACAGTATCTGGGTCCGCCACCCCGGCGCGTTCGGCGGCGATGGCCAACGGGACTTTCACGGTGGACCACGCAGGCAGCGGGCCGGTGTTGCCGGCCGCTGCGACGGTTCCTGAGCCGGCCACCGCGATTCCGGTACCGGGGTTGTCTGCGGCGATGGCGTCGACGGCTTCCTGAAGGTCGGTAGCTTTAATCACGGTTGGTTCCTTGTCAAGGGCTGAGTCAGCGGCGGGTCCATCAGATACCTCTGCCCCGGAATCAGGCAGCGTGGGCTGTGGGCTGCTCGCCGGAGCGCTGGGCTCAGGTGTGGAGACATCACCAATGGTGCAGGCGCTTAGCGACGCCCCCGCGATCCCCACCAGCGCTGCTAGTACTGCCCTCCGGCGCCGCGGCTGTGCAGGGCTGTGACGTCGCTGTGCTACCTGTTTCATTGTTGACCGCCTAAGCATTAGAGAATGAGCACAACCGCGTTGTTGCCGCCGGTACAGGTGACAAATTCACCGTTATCGGAGCAATCCATGGTGTAGGTGATCTTGGTAACTGGGCTGAAAGCCTTAATGGTGGCATCAAACTCGTGGGTTTCCACGTAGTGCTTGACGTACTCATCGCGCACAACGTTGGCAAAGGACTCCGTCGTCACCACAGTTCCACGGTAGACGCTGTTGAAGTTGCCGCCCGGTTCGTTGTTGCGTGCGGCGTCGTTTGCCGGAATCGCCCCCTCAGGCAAGTCAGGGTGCTCGGGGCGCTTTGGTGACTGCGAGGTCGTCGTGGGCTGCTCTGTCGTCTTTTCAGAGCTCTCCGCGTTCGACTCTTCTTCCTGTGCGCTCTCGTTCTGCTCGGTGAGTTGCGCGGTGGTCAGGGGCGAGCCGGCTTGGGAATTTGAGTCGGCATGTTTGAAGAAAAAGATGTAGGCCAGCGCAGCCATAACGAGGACGACCGCCAGGATCAGCACGGCGATAAGCACAAATTTGCCAGAGTTAGAAGAGCTGCCGCTTCCGCCACCCTCCTGAGAATAGCCAGCGGGGTACCCTGTTGGCTGCTGGTTATACTGTCCGCTACCGTCCTGCGGTATTTGCTGGGACGAGAATTGCTGCGTCTGGAACTGCTGTTGTTGGCCGTACTGGCCCGATGCGCCGGGGGCGACAAAGGGGTTCGAGTAATTGCGTTCTCCGGATTGCGCATAATTCTGATTGTTTCCCGTGTTCTGCGGGTAGCTCTGGGGCGGCAGGGGGCGCTGTTGCGTCGGCGGCGCTTCAAAATCCGCGGTTTCCGGGTGGGTATCTTTACGGGAAGGCTGCGGCTGGCCGCTATTTCCCTGCGGGTGCTGCGCGCCGAATCCATGGTTGCGATCTGAATCAGTCACCGAAGCCTCCGTAGATCTAGACGTTCTGGGTATGCCCTATAGGCGTTTTCTATCTTTCTTATCTTTGCACAGGTACTACGGTTGCGGTGAGGTTCGTGCATCGTTCTTCAGTCACGACGCCGTGTTTCCACGACTTTTTCGATTCTGGTGGGGAGGATTCCCCCGAGTTTGCATCTCTGCGCGCGGACAGCGGTAAAGGGTTTAGATTATTAGAGGTATCTCAATGCTCTATCTCCCCTGCGCACGGAAAGGTTGTTATTCTCCCAGCCATGACGTTTCCTACCGGCCCTTCGGGCACTCCGCCACACAATTCCGGTTCCTCCGGCTTCGGTTCTCCTGCTCCCGGGTTTGGCCGCCCCGGCACCCCCGGCGGTGCTAACGGCTCAAGCGGAAGTTTCGGTGCTCCGTCCGGCCCACCCAGCCCGTCTGGGCCACAACACTCCGGCCCGAGCAGTTCTCCGGGCGGGTTCGGCAACACTCCACCGTTTGGTGGGCAATCTGCTGGCCCCAGCTCGCAGCCTTTCGGCGGGAGTGCTCCAACTCCGCCGAGTCCGCCTCAACCCACCACGTACACCGCTCCAGAACCGCCGAAGGGCAAAGGTCGTTTCAGCGGTGCCATCGCCGCGCTGATTGCTCTACTCGTCATCCTGGCGGTCATTCTCGGCGTCGGTGCATGGTTTATCTGGGGACGCGAATCTTCCGACGCCAACCACACCGGTGCTTCCTCCGAACCGACCTCAACAGCTACGCTTCCGGGAACTCCTCTTGCCACCAGCGGCCGTATCGATACCGATCTGGAAGCAGACGGCGTGGTCATTGCCCGCACTTTCTTCCCGGATTCCTATGTCTCGCGCTCCGGCAGCACCAACATCGCTGATGTACAGCTGGCCGAAGGCCATAGCCAACTCAACGCGGTCTTTGGTTTCAGCGATGACCGGGAAAATACCGATGTTGCCAGCGCCACCGTTACCGTCAACGGTGCTGACGGTACTGAGTTGGCCTCCTTCGAGGTCCCGGCAGAGGAAGCCCTCGAGATGCCCATCAACATCGCAGACCACCAGGACCTGCGCTTTACTTTTACGTATAAGGACGCCAACGGCAATCCCGCGGACAACACTGGCTTCGCGGTGGCTTCCCTCCACGCGCAGTAGCGCCCCCGGCGGGCCTAAACGCAGTGGTGCCGAAGCTGCCCGAGTTGCCAAAGTTATAGCCGCCTGAACTCGCCGCGTTGGCGGCGCATAACTTCGTCGTTTAGGGCAGTAGTTTTCCTCTAGGGACAGCTCCCATGTATGCGAAAGCCGCCTCCCGTTCCCACGCAGTGACGCGCGCGAATGAAGACGGCGGCAGTGCGCTGCACACGGCAGCGCCACATTTACGCTCTAGTGGAAGAAGTGGCGAGTACCGGTGAAGTACATCGTCACCCCGGCCTTCTTGGCGGCCTCGATGACTTCCTCATCGCGGATGGAGCCACCTGGCTGCACCACGGCCTTCACGCCGGCTTCGAGGAGAACCTCAAGGCCATCGGCAAACGGGAAGAAAGCATCGGAAGCAGCGAAGGAACCTTCGGTGCGGTTGGCGCCGTCGGCCAGCGTGTTAGCGCGCTCCACCGCGAGCTTGGCGGAATCGACGCGGTTGACCTGACCCATGCCGACACCCACGGTGGCGTTGTCCTTGGCCAGCAGGATGGCGTTGGACTTCACCGCGCGCACGGAGCGCCAGGCGAATTCGAGCTGCGCCAAGTCAGACTCGTTCAGTGCTTCACCGGCAGCCAGCGTCCAGTTGGCCGGGTTATCGCCCTCTGCCTGGTAGGTATCCGGCTCTTGGGTGAGCATGCCACCGGAGATAAACTTAACTTCCTCCTTAGGCGCTTCATGCTCTGCCTGCAGCACGCGCAGGTTCTTCTTGGCCTTGAGAACCTCGATGGCGCCTTCCTCGTAGGACGGAGCCACAATAACCTCGGTGAAAATCTCCTTGACCTGCTCGGCCATCTCCACGGTGACCTCGCGGTTCACAGCGATGACTCCGCCAAAGGCAGACATCGGGTCGCAGGCGTGGGCCGCGCGGTGAGCAGCAGCAATCGACTCCTCAGACACCGCGATGCCGCACGGGTTGGCGTGCTTGATGATGGCCACGCACGGGCGCTCGTGATCCCAGGCGGCGCGCCAAGCGGCGTCCGCATCCTGGTAGTTGTTGTAGCTCATCTCCTTGCCGTTGAACTGCTTCGCATTGGCCAAACCAGTGGTGCCGATGCGGGTCACGGTCGCGGACTGGTGGGAGTTCTCGCCGTAGCGGAGCGGGGTGGTCACCTCGCCCTCGCTGAGCTGCTCGACGAACCATGCGGACACCGCGGCGTCGTAATCAGCGGTGTGCAGGAAAGCATCGCGGGCGAGGCCACGACGCTCTTCCAAGGTGAAGCCGCCGTTGGCCACAGCGTCAGCCACATCGCCGTAGCGGGCTGGATCCACGACCACAGCAACAGACGGGTGGTTCTTGGCAGCCGCACGCACCATGGACGGTCCGCCGATATCGATCTGCTCCACGCAGCCATCAAAGTCTGCGCCGGAAGCCACAGTCTCGCGGAAGGGGTACAGGTTAACCACGACGAGCTGGAAGGGCTCTACCTCCAGCTCCTCCAACTGCTTCAGGTGGTCCTCCTTGCGGGTATCCGCGAGGATTCCTGCGTGCACGCGCGGGTGCAGGGTCTTCACACGGCCTTCGAGGCACTCCGGGAAGCCAGTGAGCTTCTCGACGGGCGTGACCTCAATGCCCAAGTCCGCGATCTTCTTCGCGGTGGAACCGGTGGAAACGATCTCCACGCCGGCCTTATCCAGGGACCGGGCAAGGTCCTCCAAACCGGTCTTGTCGTACACGCTGATGAGTGCGCGCTTGATGTTCTTAGGATCTTCGCTCATGGTACGGGGACTTAAGCCTTCCTTGCGGTAATGAGATAGTTAGAGCTGAATGCTGAGCGTCTCGCCCTCCACGCGCATCGCGCGGAGAACTTTGACGATAAGTTCTCTTTCGACCACTTTGATACGCTCATGCAAGCTGGCCTCATCATCCTCTGGCAGGACCCGGACGGGTTCCTGGGCAATGATGGAGCCGGTATCGACACCAGCATCAACGAAATGGACAGTAGAGCCTGTGACCTTGGCGCCATAAGCCAGCGCATCGCGCACGCCATGCGCGCCTTTGAAGGCAGGCAAGAGCGCAGGATGAGTATTGATGGTGCGACCTTCGAAGCGATCCAGAAAATCCTTCCCCAGGATCTTCATAAACCCTGCTGAAACAACAACGCCTGGTTGCGCAGTATCCACTGCAGCAACCAGACGCTTATTCCATTCGGTGCGGTCAGCACCCATCTCTACAACCTCGGTGGCGATTCCCGCCGCCTGTGCACGCTCAATGCCTTGGCAGGGCACGTCCGCGATGACTTTCACGACGCTGTAGTGCTCATCCTGGCCATCCAAGATGGCCTGCAATAAAGAGCCGGTTCCAGAAACCAGAACCACAACGTTGAGGCGGGCAGTAGCAACGGGCTGATGCGGTGTAGTCACGCGCTACAGCCTAGCCGCTACCGCCGCGAACCGGAGAATTTTCACTCTTTATTGGAGCCTTCGGGCTCTTCGCTCTCCTCTGTGTCTGGAGCATACTCCGCATCGCCGTCCTCATCCGCTACTGCTTCGGCCTCGACTTCAGCTTGGGTGTCGACGTCAACATCGCTCGTCTCCACGATTTCTGCATCACGCACATCAGCCTTTGGCACAGCCTCCGATTCAGCGTCACCCTCGACTTCAAAATCGGCTTCCTCCGTATCAGCCTCCGCTTCGGCATCAGCTTCATCGTCGGCGTCAGTATCGACCTGAGCCTCTGCGTCGGTGTCAGTCTCGGTGTCAGTTTCAGTATCGGCGTCGGCGGCTGTCTCGGCACCGGTGTCGTCGCCAAGCGCTGCCTGCTCCTGCTCGTGTTCTTCCTGAGCCGCGCTGGTGGAGTCTTCAGTGGCCTCCTCATCGCCCTCGGCTGCAGCCGATTCTTCCGGCTCAGCAACCGGGGCGGTGGCGCGGCGCGCACGCCACGCCGTCACTGCCTGTGCAGCGGCAAAGGCACATCCCACGACAAGGCACCACAGGGAGCTCAAGCCTACCGCGGTCCACACCTCAGGTCCTGTGTACCCGTACACTCCCAACGTGCCAGAAACACCGTAGATCGCCACGAGGGCGGTCACTGCCACCGTGATGGTTGCAACGAGCACGACCTGGAAAGACACCAGGGCGCGGCGCCGAGCAAATGCCGCCACGGCTGCGATTGCTGGAATCACCAACAGCACCGCGAACCAAGGGCTAATGGAAGGCGGAACCGCGGCGGCCAAAGGTATCGGAGGAAGTGGAACTACATGGCCGCTAAAGAGGCTCACACTGGTTCCCTCACCAATGTGCATCTCCGAGCCGCTCAGCACTGCGCCGGCTGCCACCGCGGCGTTGGGAAGGTAGAAAATACTCACCAGAAACAGGCCGATTGTTCCCAGCGCATTGAGCACCGGATAGCTGGCAAGTATTTCGGACTGGCGCGACCAGCCGAATCCCCACAGAACCACCACGAGAATAAGCCCAGCTGCAACCAGGTACCCGAGGTAGCTCAGGCCGATGCGGGCGGCATCGACGAACACGTGCGGAACGCCGCTGCGCTTTGCCAAGGCCTTCCACAGGCGCGGGCCCATTCCGCCAATAAGGGCAACCGCATGCAGCAGGAGCATGCGGGGAAGAACGCGATAGAGCTCCGGAGGAGAAACGTCATAGACCTTCCCGGCATCCCACAACATCAACCACGCAATGAAAGTCAGGACGAGTGGCACCACCAGCACGCAGGCACTCAAGACAAGCAGGTCGTTGATGCTCACCTTATCCTTCACCGCCTCGCGCACGCGGCGGCCGACCAACCAGGCCAAGAGCAGCGCGGGGAGGGCCGGGATGAAACCCAGATCAATTCCGCCAGCGCGGATAGGCGCAAGATTGAACACCATCCAGGCCTCCCCGACGATGGTGTTTAGCCACGCCGACGGGGAGCTGGTGAGAAGAAGCGCTGCGATGGCAACCACCAGGATGCTGAGGACAACAACGAGGTGCGGAACACCGACGACGATGAGCATGCGGCGAATGCGCCCGCGCAGCGTCGTTGGGGCCTGTGCGCGGCGGGCACGTGCCTTGTCAGACTCGATTCCTTTAATACGCTGCGCCGGATCCCGGCGATCCCGTCGGTGCCCTCGCTCAGAGTGCTCAGCGCCATCACCGCGTCCACGCACGTGCGCGCGTGGACGAGCAGACGACCTGGACTGGGGACTCGTGTTCTTATTCATTGGCGTCCACTTTGCCACGCGCACCTCCCCCACCGGGGGTGGCGCGACGAGGTCTGATTTAAAAGGTCGGGCACACCCCCGAACGGATACTCCTTATCAGCTTTATCCTTAGCTGCATCCGCTGATGAGAACTACCCACGCGCACTCCGCTACCGGAGATCTTAAGCACCGCCAGAGATTCACTTCATTCACAGGAATCAGCTACCGCATCAGAACAAGCACATCTGTCGACGTATCAAAAAGAAAAACCGCAATGCGGGTTGCTCCGCTCTCGCCGAGACGCTACTGTTACATCTCGTTGGTAACAGGAAGGTCACAATCGGATAACCAACCAGGTTTAGACGTAACGATTGTTCTGGCTGGACGATAGTGAATTAGGATGGAAGTAGAGTTCATGCGAAGCAAGACTCAGCGAAGCGCAGGTCGCCACCGCAAGATCACCACCTCGCAGACTGCAAAGGGGCGTTTGGCGGTAATGACCGTCGCCGCAGGCGCCGTATCTACCGCAGGTGTTGGCGGTGCAGCAGCCGGCACCATTCAATCCGCTGGCACTGGTGAGACCAAGGCGCAGTCCATCGACTACACCTTGCAGGCAGATACCGATCCGCTCAAGGACGCACAGGCCGCCGTCGAGGATGCCGCACCACAGATCCTCTCCATCGCTGAGACCAAGCCGGTCGCCGACCTGGCTACCCAGCTCGACAAGGCCATTCAGGCAGCCGATGCGCGCGCCGCCGCTGACGAAGCCAACCGTGCACCGTCCGTCGCCCGCCCGGCAGAAGGTACTTTCACCTCGGGCTTCGGCCCCCGCTGGGGCTCCTTCCACTCCGGCATCGACATCGCCAATGCTGTGGGCACCCCAATCCTCTCCGTCATGGACGGCACCGTCATCGATTCCGGCCCTGCTTCTGGCTACGGCCAGTGGATCCGCATCAAGCACGATGACGGTTCTATGAGCGTCTACGGCCACATGCAGACCCTCGACGTCGCTGTGGGCGAGCGCGTTCACGCTGGCCAGAAGATCGCTGGCATGGGCTCCTTGGGCTTCTCCACCGGCTCCCACCTGCACTTTGAAATCCACCCCACCGGTGAGGGCGCAGTTGACCCGATTCCGTGGCTTGCAGAGCGCGGCGTCAACATTTCCTAAGCCACAACCTAGCCTTCCGAAAACTTTTAGGCGGCATAGAGCACATTTGCTCTGTGCCGCCTTTTGCGTATCCCCCCACCCCGCGTTCGGCCGCGCTCCATCACGCCTCCTACAGAGGGGCAACGGACGGGGGTAAAGACGATTCTCCTTCCCGAAAACTCTTGACCACCCCAAAGGTTACCCGGTAACTTACCGGGTATGTACCGATTGTATCCTCCTCTTACCCTCCGAACAGGAGGTGACCATGTCCGTCAAACACTCCGTGCTTGCTCTGCTGAGTGAAGAGCCCGCCACGGCCAGCCACATCAAAACCCGCTTTGCTGAAACCTTTGATAACCTCTGGCCGCTCAACATGGGCCAAGTCGCCC
This sequence comes from Corynebacterium sp. HMSC074C01, assembly GCF_001814605.1. NCBI lineage: Bacteria > Bacillati > Actinomycetota > Actinomycetes > Mycobacteriales > Corynebacteriaceae > Corynebacterium > Corynebacterium sp. HMSC074C01. Next base: position 219,437 of record NZ_KV817301.1, read on the forward strand.
AAACCTTAAGCCGCTTGGAACGCGATGGACTCATCGCCACTGACGGCGAGCTCACCGGCCCCACCGGGCGCCGCGCCACCAGCTATGCCATCACCAACGCAGGCCGTGAGGAACTCTCGCAGTGGTGGATGTCCACCTTGCACAACGACGCCATCGAGCGCGATGAGCTCGTACTCAAAGTGTCACTTGCGGCGCGACGCTCCGATATCGACGTCATCGCCGTCCTTGACGCCCAGCGCTTTGCCACCGTCCGCCAACTTCGTGAGCTCAACCGCCAAGCCTCGGAACTCCCCGCAGAACGCAGCGCCCAGCGCTTGGCCGTCGAGCGCCAAATCTTCGACCTGGAATCCCTCTCACGCTGGCTCGACCGCGTGGAGTCCCTGTCCAACCCAGCCACCACCGCCACCGAGGAGGAAACCCGATGACCCCCGACTCTGCGCCCACGACCCAGAACATTCCTTTCCCGCTCGAACTTGAGAACATCACCTGCGTCTTCGGTAGCGGCGCCCGCCAGGTCACTGCGCTGGATTCGGTCAACCTGCAGCTGCAACCGGGCGAGTTGGTCGCCGTTATGGGCCCCTCCGGCTCCGGCAAATCCACGCTGCTCAACGTCGCAGGTCTGCTCCAACCACCAACATCAGGACGCGTGCTTCTCGACGGCGCCGATGCCTCCCAGCTCTCCAAGGCCAAGGCAGCTATCGCTCGCCGCCGACACCTTGGTTTGGTATTTCAGCACTTCAACCTAGTGTCTTCCCTCACCGTCGGAGAGAATGTGTCCCTCCCTCTTGAGCTAGACGGACTCTCGCCTGCGCAATGCCGCGAAGCTGCTGAGCAAGCACTCAATGAGGTCGGTCTCGACGGCACCATCGACCGCTTCCCGGAGGAAATCTCCGGCGGCCAAGCCCAGCGCGTGGCCATTGCCCGCGCGCTCATCGGCCCGCGTAAGGTACTGCTCGCCGATGAACCTACCGGAGCCTTGGATACCTCGACGGGTGAGGAGATCATGAAGGTTCTACGCGCGCGTATCGACGCCGGCGCCTCCGGCATTTTGGTTACCCACGAGCCACGTTTCGCGGGCTGGGCCGACCGTGTCGTCATGGTTCGTGACGGACGCCTGACCGGCGAGGAGGTGCGTTAGCATGTCAGGCATTAATGCTGCCACCCGCCCAACGCGGCGCGACCTGTGGCGCCACCCGTGGCGCACGCTGGCCGCTGTCATGCTCATCGCGCTGCCAGTGGCCCTCGTGGTTGGAATGGCCCTCTTTGATAATTCCTCCGGTCGGCTCTCCGCGGCCTTGAGCTCACCCGAGCGAGCCCTGCAGGTCAGCGGCCCGGGCATTAGCAACGAAGACGTACCGCGCTTGGCTGCCGAGGTGCTTCCTTCGGGCCTCAGCGTCAGCCCAGTCACCACTTTTTCTAGCACGTCACTAATCCATAATGGGAAGTCAACCAACTCCTGGGTAGATCAGTTCGACGCAGAGAATCCGCCGGAGCCGGCGCAGGAGGCCGTCGACAAGTTCAATCTTGGCCCCAACCAGGCAGTTCTATCGCGCTCTACAGCACACAAGATCGACGCCTCCGTTGGAGACGTCATCACGGTGCGCACCAACGCCCTCAGCGGTGACCACCAAGCCACAGTCGCGGCCATTGCTCCCGAAAACTATGACTTCGTCACCTCCCCCACCCTCAATGACGCCCTCAGCGACCCGTCCTCTCAGATACACACCTCCTGGGCCATCGTGGGTGATACACCGCTGACCAAGGAGGATGCCGACCGTGCCCGTGAAGCTGGGCTGGAAATCTGGGCACCGGAACTGCGAGATACGGACCGGCCCGATTCTGAGCCTGATTCCATTGGCGGGACCTTGAGCAGCATTCTTTTCGTGCTCTTCTTCGTCGGCCTCTATGCCATCGCCGGATTGCTCATCCTTTTCCTTCTCGCCCCCGTCTTCACGCTGGCCACTGGACGCAATACCCGCCTGTACGCGCTGATGTCGAGCCAGGGTGCATTGCCGCGCCACATCATGTTCGCGGTGATGGCTTATGGCCTGCTAATGGGGCTCATCGGCGCCACTATCGGCGTGGTTGTTGGCCTCACGGCTTCGTGGGTGTGGTGGACAGCCCGCTACCCGGACTTTGCTGCCCACCCGCCCTTCCTAGCTATTGGCCTCGCCTGGCTCGTGGCGGTGGCAGGCTGTGTCATTGTCTCCATCGTTCCTGCGTGGTTGGCGCAACGTGGTGCTTTAGCCACGGCGATCCAGGGCGCCGCACCCGACCGCCTCTTGCGCTTCCGGCGGTGGATGGCCGTCGGCCCCGCATTCCTGCTTCTGCTCGTGTTATTCAGCTTCACTCCCTGGGGAAAGTACATCCCTACGGTGCTGGCTCTCTTCGGAGTCATCGCGGTTGCCGCCTCAGCCCCGGCCTTGGTCTTCTTGTGCTCCCTGCTGTCTCGCCGGGGCCCTCTCTCGCTTCGCCTGGCCGGACGGGGCCTGACCCGGCGCAGCATGCATGCCTTGCCGACGTCCATCGCTCTCGTCTCAGTCACCTTCGTGACCACCCTGTTTGGCGTAGGCATCATGACGGATAGCGCAAAGACCACTGCCGAAGAAAAGCTCGTCATGCCGCCTACTTCTGCACTGATTGAGGAGACGACGTTTGAGCAACCATCGCAGGTGTCCACTCCGGAAGAACGCGCCGCGGTAGAGGCCGTCCTGCAGACCACCTCTGCCCGCACGTATCCCTTCTATGCTTTCCCCTCGTGGACGACGTCCTACAGCCTTCCGGAGGAAGGCACCTTCTATGAGCTCAGTACCGAGTTTGATTACCAGTGTGAACAGGTCGATCTCAGCAAACCAGTTGAGAAGGCAGTCTTTGTGGATAATCAGGGGCGACGCACCGATGAGTCCGAGGAGGCTCGCCAAGAATGCGCCCACGAGCTGATGACGTCATTTCCTTATAACCCGTTGATCTATCAAAGCAGGATGATTCAAACGGATTCTTCCCAGCTTGAGCTGTGGCAGTTCGACTCGGAGGAAGATCGCCGCGCAGCGGCGCAGACATTGGACGCCGGGGGCATCGTGCTTCCCCACAGCAGCCACGTCGGCGATAGCACGCACGGCACGGTGACTCTAAAGTCCTATAGCCGCATTGACAGCCAAGAACCGAGCGGGACACAGGAGTCGGATCTGCCAGTTGTGGAGGCACTACCCACCGCGGCCCGCGACGTGGTCTTGATTAGCCAGCAGGCAGCAGAAAAGCTAAACATGGAGCCCTTCTACGTGGGCCAAGCCCTCGCTTTCGACGAGCCACCGAGCGAGTCAGAGCGTGAGGAGCTGCAAGACCTGACAGCGAGCGCCTCGCAATCGCAATACTCGCTAAACTTCGCAGTCTCTACTCCCGAGAGCTTCCGCTACTACCTAGGCCTCGGAATGGGGATTGTCTGCCTCATCGTGCTGGCGCTCATCATTGCCAACGCCGCTAGCAGCATGCGCCAGGAAAGCACCGTGCTGCAATCCATCGGCGCCCACCCTTCGCTGATGTCCAAGGTAGCGGCGTGGCAGACCTGGATGCTGGCCACTGCAAGCATGCTCTTCGGCGTGATTGCCGGCCATCTCGGCACGTACTTCTTTGCCGATAGCTCCGGATACGCCTACTCGACGCCGCCCTATGGTCTGCGCCTGCAGGACTATTTCACCCCAGATTGGTGGCAATTCCTCGCCGTGCTTATCGTGCCTCTCCTGGCCGCAGCACTAGCGGCTGCTGTGAATCGCAGCGATAAGACGGCTCCGCTTACCGCACGGGATCGCAGTGAATCACGTTCGCTGACTTAATCCCTTCTGACCTAGTACCTGCACTTCACAGTGCTCTCCTCCCCAGCGCTCTCGGCTGAATGATTGGCCGAGGGCGCTGCGCTTTTCACACCCCCATAACCTACCCCCATTCTTTAAACCTCTACTTTACCCCTGTAACAATTTTCACTTCTTTCACATGTGTAACACGCTGGGCTGTTCGATGGGTTTTCGAACAATTCCTGTATTTACCTGCATTTTTAGAGATTGCGCAGGGCGATAGCTCGGGATAGTTTGTATCTCGTTGCCACAAAGCCTCAGCACGCAGACGCAACCACGCCGGCGTGTCGCAGGCTTCAAGGCGCATCGCGGCTGTTATGGCCGCGCCCTATCGCTCACAGGCTTCCTGCCGCCTTCGTCGGCGGAAGCGAGCCACAGCAGGACTTAAGGACGTGAAGTTATGAAGCGCACGCTCAGCGCACTCGCCGCCGTGGCGGTCACCACCGCTACCGTGACGGCCCCAGCGTTCGCCGCCGAACCGGCAGCAAGCGTGGATGTCTCCGACGGGTCCTCCCAGGGCCCAACCGCCGGCGACATCGAAGTCAAGGAAGACTCCAAGGCCGACCTCTTCAAAGCATTTTCCGGGCTAATCGTTTCCACGGCCGGAGCCCTCAACGGGGCCTCCACCCCGGAAATCAACTCCACACAGGACGGATTCGATATCGTCCTCGATCCCTCCAGCATTCCTGGTCTCGCCGAGGCCTTCGCCCCACAGGGCGATCACTCCGGTCTCACCCCTACGCGCGGCCAGGATGCCAACGGTAATACCGTGGTCTTTCCGACCTCCGGTACTTTCACCTCTGGCTTTGGCCCGCGGTGGGGTTCCTTCCACAACGGCATCGATGTAGCGAACCCAGTTGGCACGCCCATCTACGCCGTCATGGATGGAGAGGTCATCTCCTCCGGCGCAGCCCAGGGCTTCGGCAACTGGATCCGCATCCAGCACGACGACGGCACTATCACAGTCTACGGCCACATGCCCAGTGATCAGCTCTTGGTCAACGTCGGTGACCGAGTCACGGCCGGCGACCAGATCTCCGTCATTGGCAACGAGGGCCACTCCACCGGCCCACACCTGCACTTCGAAGTGCACCCGGGCGGCGGCGCGGCCGTTGATCCGGTGGATTGGTTCAGCGAGCGCGGCATCCTCATCTAAAGCTTTAAAGCTTTTCCATCGGCACACCACCGATGAGCATGAGGCGGACCTTGCCCGCTGAGCCGAAGTCCACGGTGACTGTCGCCCGCGCGCCGGTACCGGAGGCTTCGATGACCGTGCCTAGCCCGTATTTTGCGTGGTTGACACGGTCCCCCACAACTAAATTGAGATGGTTATTCTTCGGCATTGATGTCGCCGAAGCTGGTTTGCGCGAGCGCTGCGAAGGGGAAGACGCAGCGCTCCGCGATCCATAGCCGCCGCCACGGGAACGGAAGAACCCGCTATCTGAGCCGAAGGTTCGTCCGTATTGGTAGGAATCATCTCCGCCCCACGCGCCGGACAGCGAGCTGTCTGGTTCTTCACGGCGCCAGTCGATGAGGTCTTCCGGGACCTCGGCGAGGAAGCGGCTGGCCGGGTTCGTCACCGGGTTACCCCAGGACGAGCGGAGAATCGCGCGCGTGAGGTAGAGCTGTTCCCTAGCGCGCGTAATACCCACGTAGGCAAGGCGGCGCTCCTCACTGAGCTCCTTCGGGTCCCCCAGGGAGCGCATGTGCGGGAATTGGCCATCCTCCCAGCCGGTGAGGAAGACAACTGGGAACTCCAGGCCCTTCGCGGTGTGCAGGGTCATCAGCGTGACTACTCCGGACTCATGATCCGGAATCTGGTCCGCATCTGCCACCAGCGAGACCTTTTCAAGGAAGGCTTGAAGCGAGCCCGGCGCAGCTTCACCTTCCGAGAGCTCCGGGGCCTCCTCTGCGTCTGCACCCAAGAAGGCCATCTCATTGGCCGCCTCAGAGCTGAACTCGCGCGCCACCGACACCAACTCGTTGAGGTTGTCGAGGCGTGCCCCATCCTGCGGGTCATTGGAGTTTTCAAGCTCCGCGCGGTAACCGGTGGCGTCAAGAAGCGCGTTGAGCAACTCCCCCAAATCCGGTTGGCTCGTCACCTCATTGACCATGCCCGGAATCTGCGCGCGCACGCCCTCCATCATCTCGTTGAATTTGCTTACGGCATTCACTGCTCGTGTGCCAAGCCCGGCGACCTTGCCCGCTGCCGCATCGCGGAGAGCAGCCCCAAAGCTCACACCAAGGTTCTCCGCGTGCAAGGCGATCTGTGCCTGTGCCTTGTCACCTATAGCGCGCTTAGGCACGTTGATGATGCGGCGCAGGCTCACCGTGTCATCCGGATTATCCATGATGCGCAGGTAGGCCACCATGTCCCGGATCTCGCGTCGCTCGTAAAAGCGCGTGCCTCCAACCACCTTGTAGGGGATTCCCGAGCGCACGAAAATATCCTCCAACGCGCGGGAAGCGTTATTGGTGCGGTACATCACCGCAATATCGGAATAGGCCGTGCCTTTATCCGCCAGGGAATCAATTTCTGAGGCGATATACCGCGCCTCGTCGTGCTCGTTATCCGCCACGTATCCAACGATCTTTTCGCCTTGGCCGTGGGCAGTCCACAGATTCTTCTCGCGGCGACCCTCATTCTTCGCAATCACCGCATTCGCCGCGTTCAGAATGGTCTGCGTCGAACGGTAGTTTTGCTCAAGCAGAATCGTGTGCGCCTGCGGGTAGTCCCGCTCGAACTCCTGAATATTCCTGATGGTGGCGCCGCGGAAGGCATAAATCGACTGATCAGAATCACCCACCACACAAAGCTCCGGAGCATCCGGTGGCAGCTCGCCCCTGCCTACCAAGGCCGAAACAAGCGCGTACTGCGCGTGGTTGGTGTCCTGGTATTCGTCGATAAGCACGTGCTTAAAGCGGCGGCGATAAAACTCCACCACCTGCGGGTGCTGGTTAAAGATGCGCACCACTTCCCCGATGAGGTCATCGAAGTCCACCGCATTTGCCGCGCGCAGGCGGCGCTGATACTCCTCGTACACGCTCGCCACGGTGAGTTCGAAAGGATTCTTCGTCCGCTCCGCCTCCGCCCGGGCCTGATCCGGAGAGATGAGCTCGTTCTTCCGGTTCGAGATCTGGTTAGCCAAAACACGCGCCGAATACTTCTTCAGATCCAGCTGCATGTCTTTGGCAATCATGGTGAGCAGCCGGCGCGCATCATCGCCGTCATAAATGGTGAAGTTCGTGTTCAACCCGGGCACCAGCTGGGCGTTGTTGCGCAAGATGCGCACGCAGATGGAGTGGAAGGTTGACACCCACATCCGCTCAGCCACGGGGCCGACAAGCTGGCCGACGCGCTCCTTCATCTCCGCGGCTGCCTTGTTAGTAAAGGTGATGGCGAGGATCTGCCACGGGGCGACCCCGCGCTCGCGCATAAGGTACGCAATGCGACGGGTCAACACCGCGGTCTTTCCCGAGCCCGCGCCGGCCACGATGAGCAGCGGCGAGCCCGAATGTGCCACGGCCTCTTCTTGTTGTGGATTTAATCCTTCCAACAACGGATCAGAGCCCTGACCGGAAGGGGCATCCGCGTGATGCCCGGGCGTGGGAAATAAGCCACCAGCGGTGGCGTCAGCGGAAGGATCAGAAGAAGAACGAGGCCTAAACGGAGATGTGTTATTCATAATGCTCTCCAACCTACTAGCACCACCGGACATTGCCTCCTACACCACTTCTTATCGGCGAATCCCAACGTCTTAAGCTCATGATTCCCGTTTGTCTTAGCAGGGTGGCACAATCTGAAGGCATGAGCGCTTCACACTCTGGCACCGCAGATTCAGGCTTGAGCCCTGAGCACCAAGACCCCAATGTCGTGGACAATGGGCTCGACATTCGCATGCCTTCGGGCACCGATGATCCGCTGAGTGACGCCGAGATTCAGCGCTACCGCGAAGAAATCAACCGCCTCGACCGCGTTATCCTCGACGCTATTAAGCGCCGCACCGATATTTCCCGCACGATTGGCAAGACACGCATGAGCTCGGGCGGCACCCGTTTGGTGCACACCCGCGAAATCGCCATCCTCAATGAATTCCGTGACGAGCTCGGTGAGGAAGGCCCCGCCATCGCTTCTGCCCTGCTGCGTTTGGGACGCGGAAAGCTCGGCTGAGTGCCAACTCGGCCCAGGGAGCACCTCACGGACTAGTCCCCAACGCACACGCGCCCAGGCATGCAGTGAGCTACTCTCTCTTCATGCGCTTTTTCTCTCGTCTCGCTGCAACTCTCGCCGCAGCTACCTCCGCCTTCGTGTTGACCGCCTGCAGCGGTTCCTCTTCTACTGTGGCCTCCATTTCCACCACGACGCTGAATCTTCCAGCCGTCGGCGATACTGACCCCAGGCAGGATTCCGGAACGGATCAAGGCTCGGAAGAGGTCCTCGATAGTAACTCTCTTTGGGATAACACCACCGAAATCCCTCAAGCTGAACGCCCCGATCCCCGCGTGGATCTGGCCCAGCCGGAAGCAGCTGAGTACTTCATGACAGCTGGTGTTCTCACTCCGGGGGTCGCAATTTACAACGCAGATAGCAGCGGACGATGCTCCGCTGGTCATTTCGTGGGCGACGGCGAGCGCCTCTTTATCCTCACCGCCGGCCACTGCGGGGACAAGGGCGACACCTTTTTCTACAAGGATCGCGCTGGAGACAACGTGAAGATCGGCGAAATGGTGCTAGAGGCCCGTAATACCAATACGGACAGGATTAACTCGGCCGACATCGCGCTTATCGAAGTCTCCAACCCAGCTGCACAAGTGTCGACGTCACCGGCCCTTAATGCTCCTTTGGCGGGATGGATGCCTCTTGAGGAGGTAGCTTTGACGAAGCCCACAATTTGCCGCGCCGGCTCGACGCGAGGAGTCTCCTGTGGCAACTTCATCGACCGCCACGAGGATCAGGGGCTGTTTACTTTCGGCAATGACAGCGCCCCAGGCGACAGTGGCGGACCAGTCTATGCTTCCATCGACGGCGAGCTCTGGGCCGTTGGTGTGCTGTCCTTCGGTAATGACCAAGATCCCTCTGACGTCGAAGTAGGCGCCATGGAAATCGGAAACACGATGAAGCAATTCGACCTGAAGCTCTACGCCTAGCGCCTAGCAGCGCAGCCTTCTGTCTCGGCGCCGAAAGGATTTCTGGACTACGGTAGAAACAGTAAGTTTCATGTCTGCTACCTGCCAGAAAGGCTTTTGCAATGGACATCACCGCTCAACCGCAGTGGGCCGCGCTCACCTCGCTTTTTGAGAGCAAAAAGGACCTCAACCTGCGTGAGCTTTTTGCCAACTCCACTTCCCGCGCCGCAGACTTTTCTTTCGATGCTGCGGGCCTGCACGTGGATCTGTCGAAGAACCTCATCGATGAGGAAGTAGTCAACGCACTGGTGGACCTCGCCCGCGCCGCCGACGTCGAGGGGCGCCGCGACGCTATGTTCGCCGGCGAGCACCTCAACAACACTGAGGACCGCGCCGTGCTGCACACCGCGCTGCGTCTGCCTGTTGAAAAGGACTTGAGCGTGGACGGCCAGGACGTTGCTGCCGACGTCCACGAAACTCTAGGCCGCATGCGCGACTTCGCCACCGCACTGCGCTCCGGTGCGTGGCTGGGGCATACGGGCCACACCATCAAGAAGGTCGTCAACATCGGCATCGGCGGCTCCGACTTGGGCCCCGCGATGGCTGCCAAGGCGCTGCGTTCCTACGAGGTAGCGGGTATCAGCGCGGAGTTCGTTTCTAACGTCGACCCGGCGGATCTCGCCGCGACTCTCGACGGCCTCGACGCCGGCTCCACCCTATTCATCGTGGCCTCCAAGACCTTCACCACCCAGGAAACCCTGGCCAACGCACACGCTGCGCGCCGCTGGCTGATTGAGCAGTTTGATGGTGATGAGTCGGCCGTCGCCAAGCACTTCGTTGCCGTTTCCACCAACGCGGAGAAGGTCGCGGAGTTCGGCATCGACACCCAGAACATGTTTGGTTTCTGGAACTGGGTGGGCGGGCGCTACTCCGTCGATTCCGCCATCGGCCTGTCCCTGATGTGCACCATCGGCCCGCTGGACTTCATGCGTTTCCTCGAGGGCTTCCACGCCATGGATGAGCACTTCCGCACCGCACCTCTGGAGCAGAACGTACCGGTGCTCATGGGTCTGCTCGGTGTGTGGTACTCCAACTTCTTTGGAGCGCAGACCCACGCGGTGCTGCCTTACTCCGAGGACCTCGGCCGCTTCCCGGCCTACCTGCAGCAGCTGACCATGGAGTCCAACGGTAAGTCCGTGCGCCGCGACGGCACCGCTGTCACCACCGGCACCGGTGAGATTTACTGGGGCGAGCCGGGCACCAATGGCCAGCACGCCTTCTTCCAGCTCATGCACCAGGGCACCAAGCTCATCCCGGCGGACTTCATCGGCTTTGCCCGTCCGAAGGAAGACTTCCCCACCGCGGACGGCACCGGTTCGATGCATGACTTGCTCATGGGTAACTTCTTCGCGCAGACCAAGGTGCTGGCTTTTGGTAAGACGGCAGAAGAGATTGCCGCCGAGGGCGTGGACCCAGCCGTGGTCCCGCACAAGGTGATGCCGGGCAACCGCCCGTCCACCACGATCCTGGCGGAGGAGCTCACCCCGCAGACCCTCGGCGCGCTCATCGCACTCTACGAGCACATCGTCTTCACCCAGGGCATCATCTGGGACATCAACTCCTTCGACCAGTGGGGCGTGGAGCTGGGCAAGCAGCAAGCAAATGACCTGGCACCGGCAGTCTCCGGCAAGGAGGAGGCCGCATCCGGCGACGGCTCGACCGATGCTCTGATCGGTTGGTACCGCAACCACCGCTAAGCACTGCTTGGCGACGTCCCCCGGCCGAACGGTCGGGGGTACACGCGTTTTTAACGGGCAATCGAGATGTGGGATCGCCAACGCCGCGGAGGCCCTGTGGGCGTCCGCGTGGTGGTGCGTGTCCTTTGTATTTCGTGGCGGTTTACCCGCCGGGCGGTCCAAGTCCGCGTTGCGCGGCTTGATATGCCACTTGAGCGGTGATTGGTTCTCCCCAGGGCGGGATGTAGTCCACCTCTCCGCGTAGTCGGAATACATAGCCGGCTCCGGTGGGTTTCTCTGGGTCGTCATCATTGACGCCGTTGTGATAGGCACACAGCATTGTCAGATTCGGCGGGTCGGTGGTACCTCCTGCTTTCCATGGGATGAGGTGGTGTACCTGGGCATAATCAGCAGGTTTATTACATCCCTTCCTGGCACAGGTGGGATGCTCGGCGCTGGCCATCATGCGCTGCTCAAACCCGGCCAAACGTTTCATGCGGTGCAGCCACACCGGCCCGATCGTGGGGTGGATGAGGGTTACGTAACCGATCTCGGCAAACTTATAGTTCAGAAACTCCGTGCCGGTCATGCGGCCGCCATTAGTGAGCTCCAGCACGATGTCATCCCCGTCGCCAGAGACAATCTTGTCGAGCTTGTCCAAGGTCACCACCACGCTGGTGAACACAGCTGGTTTGGTTCCGCCGTGGGACTTGTTGAAGAAGACGTGGTTGGCTGCTTCCAGCAGGTTGTCCTGGTTGATGGATTCCAGCACGCCGCGCATCTCGGTCACGGTCATGGGGTCATCGGTAATCGTCAGCGAGTGCGGACCATCAGCGCGATAGGTCATGCGCACACCAGGTGTAGGAACGCGCTTGGTTTTGAGTTCCTTTAAGCGCTTGGCCGCCACGGCTGGGATATTCGGTGCCGGTGTGTTCGCAAGCTTGACCCGTAGGTTCCAAGCATGCAGCTGGTTTTTCAGCTTCTTCGTGTAGGACTCAATGAGGCTCAGCGTGGCCAAATCATGACCTTGCTCTAGGGCTCGACTACGGGCAGTGCGTTGCTTTCCCGTGAACTTGGTGGCGCCGAAGTAAATGTGGTTGAGGCTCGCCAGTTCGGCGGCATCGACAGGAGCGGCGCCGAGTGCACGCAAGTGTTTCTCGCCTCCTACCGCCTGCTCCACCAAAGAAATCCCCGAGCTGCGGTAGGAGAAATAGGTTTCTAAGTCCCCCATGACTCAGAACACTAAAGCACCCTGTGCCACCCCGCAACCGGAGGCAAAGAAATTAGAGCTTGACCATCGGCTCCCAGCCGAATGGGATGTGGTCAGAGTCCACGATCTTGCGGCCGAAGGGGAAGCAGGTCACCGGAATCATCTTCAGGTTGGCCAGAGCCACCGGGATGCCCACGATGGTCACGGCCTGCGCCGCTGCGGTGGTGATGTGCCCAATGGCGAGCCACAGGCCGGCCACCAGGAACCACACGACGTTGGCGAAAGCCGACATGCCGCCAGTTCCCTTAACCGGCTGCACCACGGAGCGCCCGAAAGGCCACAGGGCGAAATTCGCCATGCGCATGGAGGCCACGCCCGCGGGGATGGTCACGATGGGGATGCAGGCCAGAATGCCGAGAAGGAAGTAACCCAGAGCCAGGAAGATGCCGCCGGTGAGCAGCCAGATGATGTTGAGGAGCGTTTTCATGCTTCCCAGCCTAGCTGGATGGCTGGCAGTGCGGGCACCACCAGATGACGCGTTCTAGCTCACCTTCGTCGCCGCCCGCGTCCACGCCACCCAGCGTGGACTTTTCAATCAGCGTGCCGCAGCGTCGGCAGCGTTTGCGGTTGCGCCCGAAGACGTACGTGGTCTCCCCTGCCCGCTTCACACCGGTGGTCACGCGTACCGGGGAGTCGCGATTGGCCCAGATGAGGCGGCGGGAGATGGTGAGGATCTGGGGGACGTCGACAAGCGCTGCAGGTGTTGCTGGATGAACGCCGGCTAGGAAGCAGATCTCGGCGCGGTACTCGTTGCCCAAACCCGCCACGTTGCGCTGGTCCAAGAGCGCGGCGCCGATGCTGCGTTCTGGGCGCAACTCGATGCGGCGTACGGCCTCCTCAAAGCCGCCTTCCAACCATTCTGGCGCGAGGATGTCGGGGCCTAGGTGCGCCATGCGCTGTTCAAACTCGCGGGCTGGAAAGACCTCGACCAGCCCTAGCCAATGCCCTACCAACTCAATATCGCGCGGGGTGTTCTCCATCTGCAGCACCACGCGTGCGCTGTGGCCGGGCTTGCGCCAGCGGTCCCCGGCATAGTGGATGGCCCACGTGCCCTCCATCTTGAGGTGGGTATGCAGGATGAGCTCGCCGCCGAAATCCATGAAGAGGTGCTTGCCATAGGGCCAGACCTCCTCGCACACCAGCCCGTCGAAGCGCACGGTGGCATAGCGCGGCACGCGCAGGGAGGAGGAGATCACGCGCCGGCCTTCCATGAACTGCAGCCGGTTCGACAGCTGCAGTACGGAATCACCCTCGGGCACAGCAGAACCTCCTCACCGAACGGGTGCCTACTCTACCGGCGCGTCCTTTCCCGCACCGAATGCCAGCGCGCCCGGCTCCCACGGGGTGACCACGTGCTGGCGGGATAGGTCTTCGATCTTCTTCACGCCCAGTAGCTGGAGGGTGTTCTTGAATTCCTCCGCGAGCAGCTCAATTACGCGGTCGACGCCTTCCTTGCCGCCGGCCATCAGCCCATAAAGGTAAGCGCGGCCGATGAGGACGAAGTCCGCCCCCAGAGCCAGCGCAATGGCGATGTCGACGCCGGACATGATGCCGGAATCGTAGATGATCTCCACGTCCGGGCCCACTTCCGCGCGCACGGCCTCAAGGGCCTGGAGGGTGTTGACCACGCGGTCGAGCTGGCGCCCGCCGTGGGAGGACACCACGATGCCGTCGGCACCAAGGTCAATGACCTTGCGCGCGTCCTCGGGATTGACGATTCCCTTGACGAAGAGCTTGCCCGTCCACTGCTTGCGAATCCACGCCAGGTCCTCGAAGTTGAGGCCCGGGTCGAACATGGTGTTGACAAGCTCGCCCAGGGTGCCGGTGGTCGAGGTCAACGACGCGAAGGTAACTGGGTCCGTGGTGAGGAAGTTGAACCACCACTCGGGGCGCCACGCGGCATCGAAGACCGTGCCGGCGGTCAGGCGCGGCGGGATGCGCATTCCGTTGCGGGTATCGCGCAGGCGCTGGCCCGCCACGGGCGTGTCCACGGTAACCACGAGGGTGTCGTATCCATTGGCGGCAGCGCGCTCGATGAGTTCCTGGCAGGCGGAGTGGTCCTTCCACAGGTAAAGCTGGAACCAGCGGCGACCGCTATTGCCTTGCGACGCCGCGACCTCCTCCACCGAGCGCGTACCCATCGTGGAGAGCGTAAACGGGATGCCTGCGTCGCGGGCGGCTTGGGAACCGGCATCCTCGCCTTCGGCATGCATGAAGCGGGTAAAGCCGGTCGGCGCGATGCCGAAGGGCAATGCTGCCGGCTCGCCGGCGATCTCGGTGTTTAAAGAGATGTCGTGTGCGCCGTTGAGCACGTTGGGCATGAGGCGAACGTCGCGAAAGAAATCGCGGGATTCGCGGTAGCTGACCTCATCGCGGGCGGCGCCATCGACGTAGTCAAAGGCCGCCTTCGGGGTGCGGCGCTTGGCAATCTTGCGCAGATCCCACACATCAGCGGCCTCTGCCAGGCGTGCTGCCCGGCGGTCGAGGTTGGGTGCTTCGAACCGCATGAGGTTCTTGAGCTCGGACACGTTGGGCAGTTGGCGCTTCAGCCGCATGGAAACTAGACTCCTTTTCTATTGGGCTATCAGCTTTTGAGGTTAGACCTCTGGAATGCCCGTGGGCGAAATGCAGGTGAATATCATTCAGCGGCGTCGACGGCGCGGGCGGAAACCACCTGGGCTGCCCGGTGCAGTCGATCGGCCACCAGACTCAGTGGAATCCTCCGGATCATCGAAGGTGAGCTCCTCCATCGCCTCGACAGCACGGCGCCCACCGCGACGTGCGGGACGGTAAGGCTCGGCGGAGCGCGCGGCTTCTCCAGATTGGCCGTGCTGTCCTGCACGGCCGGAAGAGGCGGTGTGGGCAGAGCCAGTAATCCGCACGCCCTTCGGGGTCAGTGCCGCCCCTAGTGTGCGCAGCTCGCCGCCCAGCTTTGATTCGAAGATGGGCCGCCCGTTCGCCTTCTCAATGACCAGCTTGCCCAAGCGCCCAGCGGCCACCAGCTCGTTGAGGCCTGCTAGCACTGCGGCTAGTACCTCGGTGCGCTCGATGCCCTCGGGCAAAGCGTTGAAGAACGTAGTCAGTGTCTTTCCGCCGCGAGTCAGGTGAGCCACCGGCAGGCCATCCATGAGCACCACTAAAGCACCCGCGGCGCGGGTGGGACGGGCCGCTGATTCGCCAGCATCAGTGGGTGGCCAGGACAGCGCCGCGCCATAGGGGTTCGCAGGGTCGGTCGCGGCTAGAACATAAGTCTGCGGCTCGCGGGTACCGGACGGCCAGCCCGTGACATCGGGGGAATCATCCACCCCGCGCAGGCGGTCAATGACCGCAGGCGTGGAGAACTGCGCAGCCCCCAAGCCCTCAATGACGTAGCCGCGCATGGCCTTGCCGGATTCCTCAAAACCGGAGAGCACCTTATAAGCCAGGGCGAAGCCGCCCAGGACGTCCTCGGCCACCACGGATCCGCGGGTGAGCACGCCGTAGCGGTCCAGCCAGGCCTCGCCGTGCGCGATGGAACGCGACGTGGCATCCCTGGCCGCGGGAACGGACAACGACCACCGCCCCACCACGTCTGGTGCGACCTGCGCACCAGACACATTGTGTGCTTGCGCAAAGGAGGTGCGCCCCATGCGCAGGCGCGAGCGCGATGGCCGACGCCGCGCGCGATGCGCCGTACGCCCCGCGTTCCCCGTCACTAAGTGCGCGCGGATAGGAGCGAAGGAATCGGGGCTGACTAGGCCAGCCTCCACCAGTCCCCAGAGGGCCTCGCGAACCTCCTCGGGCGTACCGCTCAGCTGCGGTTGAATATCGGAGATAAGATAGCTGCCGCCGCCCTGTAAGGCCTCGAGCAGCTGGGTTTGCAGCATGGACAAGCCCACCTCCTCTGCAGAAACCTGCGGAGCGAGCTGTGCGGCATAATCCACCGGCAACAGCATGATCCACGGGTCGTTGGAGCCGGCCTTGCCTGCGCCCACGATGAGGACCTCGCCGCTGGCGGTGAGCTCATCGAGCATCGTCGGCGAATAGTCGCCTACGCGCTGAGGCAGGATGAGGCTCTCCCAGGCAGAAGCCGGCAGGCGCACACCGGCCAGCTGCTCGATGACGGCAAAGACGCCGTCCACACCGCGCAGCACTGGGCGCCGGCCCACCGCGGCCACCTGCTGCCAGTCCGGCAGGAAGCGCCCGAAGGCTGCGGGTGAGACCGGCTGCGTGGCCGCCCGGGCAGCCGCCAGCGAGCGCGAGCGGATGACCTTGAGCACTTCTGCCGCGCAGTATTCCTGCTCTTCCACGCCCTGCCGGTAGTGCCCCGCCAAGATGGAATCCAGACCGTTCAGCGTCGAATGCGCCACTGCGGCAGAGAGGCCAAAGGCGTCCTGCACTTCGCGCGCCACAAACGGACCGCGCGTGCGCGCCCAGCGGCTGACCAGCTGGTCCACGGCGTCGGTAATCGTGGCCTGCTGGGCGGGGATGCCGGGCGGAACGGGGATGCCCAAACCGTCGCGAAGCAGCGGCGCATCCAATGATTGCGCCACGTGTTCGCGGCCATTGATGCGTACCCGCATAATCCGCGCACCGAGCGCATCGAGTGCGCTCAATGGCACCGTGGCATGCGCGCCGAACTCCTCAACCGGGATGGGGCCGAGCACACGCAGCAAGTCCGCGACCTCCTCGGTGGTGCGCTCCTGTCGTTCCGGAGTGGTGCGCTGCAGCTGGGCGTGGACTTCGGCGATAATCTCGCCGTCGAGAAGCTCGCGCAACTCCACCGTGCCCAAAAGCTTCGCCAACAGCGCCGGGTCCAGTGCCAGGGCCGCCGCGCGCTTTTCCGCCAGGGGCGAGTCCCCCTCGTACATGAACGCGCCGGTGTAGTTGAACAGCAGCGAGGACGCGAAAGGTGAGGGCTGCTCCGTGGTGACCTCCGCGATGCGCACGCGGCGGTGCGCCAGCTCCCGCATGACCTCCGTCAACGCCGGCAGGTCGTAGACATCCTGCACGCACTCGCGCACGGTCTCCAGGATGATGGGGAAAGAGGGGTAATTGCGGGCGACGTCGAGAAGCTGCTCCGCGCGCTGGCGCTGCTGCCACAACGGCGCGCGCTTGCCGGGGTTACGCCGCGGCAGAAGCAGCGCTCGCGCCGCGCACTCCCTAAACCGGGAGGCAAAAAGCGCGGAGTTGCCTACCTGCTCGGTGACGATGTCCGCGATCTCATCGGCGTCGAAAAGAAAGAGCGCCGCATCCGGATCCGCCTCCCCCTGCGGCAGGCGCAGCACGATGCCGTCATCGCCCGCCACGGCCTGGGCATCCATCCCGGTGCGCTCCGCCACGCGATGCCCCACCGCCAAGGCCCATGCCGCATTCACCGGCCGGCCAAACGGGGTATGCAACAGCACGCGCCAATCCCCCAGCTCATCCGTGAAACGCTCCAGCAGCAGCGTCTTCTCATCCGGGATGAGCCCGGTGGCCTCGTTCTGTTCCTGCAGATAGGCGGCGATGTTGCGCCGCGCGTTCTCATCCGCGCCGCGCACCACCGACGGGTCCGTGTGAGCCTCCCGCCGGAATGCGCCCAGCGCCTTGCCCAGCTCATAGGGCCGCCCCGCGGAGTCACCGTTCCAGAAAGGCAAACGCCCCGTGTGCCCCGGCGCGGGTGTCACCAGCACCTGGTCACGCGTAATCTCCTCCACGCGCCAGCTCGTCGCGCCCAGAGTGAAGATATCCCCCACCCGGGTTTCATAGACCATTTCCTCATCGAGCTCACCCACGCGGCGCGGCGCGGAACCGGCCTCACCAGTTCCCACCAGGAACACCCCAAACATGCCGCGGTCCGGAATGGTGCCGCCGTTGGTCACCGCCACGCGCTGTGCGCCGGGGCGCGGAGTCAGCACGCCCGTCACGCGGTCATAGACCACCCGCGGTTTCAGCTCCGCAAAATCCGTCGAGGGGTACACACCACTGACCAGGTCCAGCACGGAATCGAAGACCTCGCGCGCCAGGTCCTTATAAGGCCAGGCGCGGCGCACGGTGTCATACCATGCGTCGGCCTCGAGGCCCTCGCTCGTGCCCGCGCTTGCCGACGCCACCACCGCCGCCACCGTCTGCTGTGCCAAGACATCCAACGGGTTGCGCGGGGCGTGCATCTCCTCAATGAGGCCCTCCTCCATGCGGGCGACGGTGAGTGCTGATTGCACGAGGTCCGCGCGGTGTTTGGGATAGAAAGAACCATGGGACACCGCACCTACCGAGTGCCCGGCGCGACCCACGCGCTGCAGGCCGGAGGCCACCGAGGGTGGGGATTCCACCTGCACCACCAGCTCCACCGCGCCCATGTCAATGCCCAGCTCCAGGGAGCTCGTGGCCACCACGGCTTTGAGCGTGCCTTCCTTGAGCATGGTCTCCGTCAGCGCGCGCTCGTCCTTGGACACTGAACCGTGGTGCGCGCGGGCGATGACGGCAGGTGCCTTACCGGCGACGTCGACCTGCTTCATCAGCTGAGCTGGGTCGCGCCGGGTGGCCGGGCTCAAGGACTCTGGGTCGTGTTCCTGGGCATAAAGCTCGTTGAGCCGGCTGGTGAGCCGCTCGGCGGTGCGACGGGAATTGACAAAGACGAGGGTGGAGCGCTGCTCCATAATTTCGGCGTAGAGCTCTTCTTCGATGAAGGGCCAGATGGATTTCGCTGTGGGCAGAGCGGAGTCTCCTGGCCCGCTCTCTTCCCCACGTTGCGCGTGTAGGCGCAACGTGTCTTGAGGGCCTGCGGTGATGCCAAGGGGGTCGTCGACAGTAGCTTCCCCGATGGGCGAGCCCTGCTCCGGGGTGGGCAGGTCCGACATGTCCTCGACCGGCACGTGGACGTCGAGCTGCCAGCGCTTCTTGGCGGGCGGGGCGATGATATCCACGGGACGGTCACCGCCCAAGAAGTTGGCAACAGCACTCAGCGGACGCACCGTAGCCGACAGCCCAATGCGCTGGAACTCACCCGCGATAAGCCCGAGGCGCTCCAAAGTCAGAGCCAAGTGCACGCCGCGTTTGGTGCCGGCGAGCGCGTGGATCTCATCGATGATGACGGTGTCCACGGTCTTCAGGATTCCGGCAGCCTTCGAGGTGAGCATAAGATAGGCCGATTCCGGCGTGGTGATGAGGATGTCCGGTGGCTTGCGCACCTGGCGGGCACGCTCTGCCTGCGGGGTATCGCCGGAGCGGACTCCCACAGTGATATCCGGCACCTCCAGGCCCAGCCGCTCGGCGGTGCGGGCAATGCCGTTGAGCGGGGCGCGCAAATTGTTCTCAACGTCCACTCCCAAAGCCTTGAGTGGTGAGATATACAGCACTCTCACGCCGTCATGAGCGCCCTCACGGGAGGGTTCATTACTTAGCGGCAGCGCGGTCTGGCCTTCGCGCTCCACCAAAGAATTCAGCGCCCACAGAAATGCCGCGAGCGTCTTACCGGAGCCGGTTGGCGCTACAACCAGTGCATTCGCACCACCGGAAATCGCCTCCCATGCCTGCTCTTGGACGGAGGTGGGGGCGGCGAAAACGTCCTGGAACCACCCGGCCACCTGTGGGCGGAACTTCGCCAGAACGTTTTTAGACATGCCCTACTGTATCGCGCGCGCTAATCTGGTCACTATGACCGTTGAGATTTCTGATTCCCGTCTAACCAACTCCCTCGCCGATGGCTGCGGCGAAATCCTCAAAGGCGTGCGCAACGGTGGCCTGCTGCGCGGCTTGGCGCTGGGTGATGCCGGCGATGAGGCCGCTCAGGAGTGGATCTCCCGCGTCCTTGAGCAGCACCGCCCCAAGGACGGCGTCCTGTCGGAGGAGGCTGCCGATGACTTGAGCCGTTTGAAGAAGGACCGCGTGTGGATCATTGACCCGCTCGACGGCACGAAGGAGTTCGCCACCGGCCGCCAGGACTGGGCCGTCCACATCGCGCTGGTAGAAAACGGCACCCCGATCCATGCGGCAGTCGGCATGCCGGACATGGGCGTGACCTTTAAGTCCTCTGACGTGCGCGCGGTGACCGGCCCGCTGTCAAAGAAGTTCGTGGTTTCCCGCAACCGCCCGCCGAAGGTAGCGGATTATGTCGCGGAGAAGATGGGCTTTGAGACCGTCGGCGTAGGCTCCGCGGGTGCGAAGGCCATCCACGTGCTGCTCGGTGACTATGACGGATACATCCACGCCGGCGGCCAGTACGAGTGGGACCAGGCCGCCCCGGTGGGCGTGGCCTTGGCCGCGGGCCTGCACTGTTCACGACTGGATGGCTCTCCCATCAAGTTCAATAACGAGGACACCTTCATCCCGGATCTTCTGATCTGCCGCCCGGAGTTGGCAGAGGAGATTCTGGAGCACGCCGCCGCCTACGCGGAGGCCAACGGCGGGTACTAGGTTTCTTGTGTGGTGTTCCCCTCCTACGCAGCGCCGCTAAGTCAAAGTCCCAACTCGTCTGCAAGACGAGCAACCATTCGAGCATGAAACTCGTGGTAGTCATTTAGTGTGTCTTTGCCGAGGTAACCGAAAACCTCGGCATTAATCACGCCAATTATCTGTATCCACGCCTCAAGCGCCTTTTCCATGACGTCAGCGGGAAGTTCCACATCAAGCTCATCAGATGCCGCCGCAAGGTCTTGCGAGAGCTGAGAGGAACGCGGTTCTAACTCTTTAACCGAGGTCTCAGTTAACAAAACGGCTAGTCGCCGACTAACTTTTGTACCCGCACCCGTTGTTTCTGAGGCGGGCGCTTCGTATCCAATGATGGGCGTGCCGTAAATAAGCGCCCACCTTTGAGGAAATTTCAAAGCCCACATCCTCATAGCGGCCACAAGGCTCACGAATTTAGCTCGCGTCCCAGTGGCCGCACCCACTCCTTGGGCAACGGCGCCATCGAGCGCTTCAAACGCATCGATAATCAGCATCGTTAATAGGTGGGCCCTGTCGGGCACATAGCGGTAGATACCCGAAGAAACTATCCCCAAATCACGAGCAATTGCACGCAGATTCAAGGCTTCTGGGCCACCTGCATCAAGCTGCTTTCGTCCGAGCTCAACAATGCGCGACATCGTCTCTTCGCGAGCACGCGCTCTTGGTGTCATCGACATATGAAAACTATATCAACACAAAAGAGAGCACTGCTCTTGACGGTAGCCGAGTGCACCTATAGCCTTAGAGAGCACCAGTCACTAATAAGAGTGGAGGACACTCAATGCACTTTCTCATCACCGGCGCGGGCCCCGTTGGCCGTGCACTATCACGTGAACTCGCAAAAAGAGGGCACACATGCACAATCATGACGCGGCGACAGCCCCAATTCGCCACCAGTGAAAACGTTGATTTCAAGAAGGGCGACGCAACATACAGTGACGCCTACCCAGACCAGATCGACGGCATGGACCTGACCCCTGTTTGGTAGACACCTGATAT
>NZ_KV817302.1:0-1815 GCF_001814605.1 Corynebacterium sp. HMSC074C01
GCTACGCACCCCGAAACCGGAAGAGCCGCTTAAGCCGCCGGTGCCTCAGCGCCCTCCACCGGCGCCACCGGCTCCGCCACGGTGATGATGTTGTCTTCGTAGCCAAGCTGACCACCCACAAACTTGCCGCCACAGGTGATGAGGACCAGACGGTTCTCTCCCTGCGTGTCATTGACCACGTCCGGGAAACCCGCGCCCTTCTGCAGGCGGTACGGCGCCTCAGTCACGCGGAATCGGCGCTCCTCACCATCGATGAAGACGGTGAATTCCTGCCCTTGCTCCAGGGTGGTGAACTTCTCTGCGAAGCCCGTGCCTTGGCCTTGGTAGTTGATGTGACCGGTAATAACGCTGGAGCCCACCGGACCAGCCTCGCCCGGCACTGCCGACGCGGAGTACCAGCCCAAGCGCTGTACATCGTGCGGGGGAATCAGCATGCCGGTATCAGTGACCTGAATCGGGTCCACGGCCGCAAACTCATCGTTAATGCCCAAGGACATCGCGCCAAAGCCCCGGAACTCACCCGGTGCTGGCTCCACCTCGTGTTCCTGCTCACCCGAGTCATCCACGAAAGGATCATTGTTCGTTGTCGGCGCTTCAGCTTCAACGCTCTGCGAGGTTGACGTCTGTTCCTCAGCCGCATTTGTATCCGTGGAATCTTCCTCACTGCGGCCCGCATAGAGCACTAGCTGTACGACAACCAAGATAATCGCGATGAGCGCTGCAATACCGATGAGCAGCTTCTTATTGCTCTTCTTCCCATCGCCTACCGGCTGCGCTTCGCTGGCGCGGTGTTCAGATGCAGAGGACTCACCGGGATACTCCGGGATACTGTTCTTTTCGCCATCATCAGTCATTTTCTATTCCTCGCTCCTAGCTTCTACGTTCTAGCTTCTGAGATTTAACTTATAAAAGTATTGGCTCTAGTTATTCGCTTTAAACAATAGACTAAAAATCAGACGACGAATCCCCTCCAGCGTTTACGCCCTGGAGGGGATTGTCATCATTGCTCTCTGCGCCTTACCAACCCCAACCGGTGAGGGCTGGGATGGTGTTGCAGTTTGGACTACTTGATGAAGTCCTTCATGCCTGGGTCAAGCTTCGTCGCACCGGAAGGTACGTGCTTGATCTCCACGCGCTCTGCGTTGGACGGCAGCGGCTGACCGGAGTCCTCCGGCGGAGTTGCGTCCAGGACGGTGACCTCGCGGTCATCGCGGCCGGTGTTGTCACCAGTCTGCTCGGACGGTTCACCAGCGTTGTCACCGGTGGACTCACCATGGTCACCGCCACGGCCGTTGTCCTCGATGACCTCAGCGTTGTGGTCGCCATCGTGGCCACCATCATGTCCACCGTCACCGCTATTGCCACCATCAATGATGAGCTTGATGAGGCCCAGACCCGGGATGAGCAGCAGCCACCACGGCAGATCGGACTTCTTCGAGCTGCCATCGTTGTCGTCCTTATCCTTACCGTCGCCGTCATCCGGAGTCTCGGTCGTGGACTCAGACGGCTCGTCACCCGGCTTATTCGGAGTCGTTTCCTCACCCGGGTTATTCGGAGTGGTCTCCTCACCCGGCTGGTTCGGGGTGGTCTCCTCACCCGGGTCGTTCGGGGTCGTCTCCTCGCCCGGCTCGTTCGGGGTGGTCTCCTCGCCCGGCTGGTTCGGGGTCGTCTCCTCACCCGGCTCGTTCGGGGTCGTCTCCTCACCCGGGTTGTTCGGAGTGGTCTCCTCGCCCGGCTGGTTCGGGGTCGTCTCCTCACCCGGCTTGTTCGGGGTGGTCTCTTCACCCGGCTGGTTCGGAGTGGTCTCCTCGCCCG